>JAUNTE010000078.1 GCA_030538855.1 Oscillospiraceae bacterium | reverse complement strand
CTGTACGTGCTGGGCGTACCACTCCTCATATGAAAGGCCGCTCTCTTCTATCTGGGGCGCGTATTCCGTCCCCACATAGCGATAATGCCACGGCTCAAAAATAATGCCGGTCTGGTCCTCTTTGCCCTGCGGATACCGCAGGATAAAGCCGTATTCCCGGGCATGGGTTTTTAACCAGACGGCCTGCGCCGTATCGGCGTAGCCGTCATCCAGCATCTGATAATCCGGCGCGACGATATCCACAGCAAGGCCGGTGTTATGCTCGCTGTAACCGGGCTTCGCCACCACTTTTTCCGCCTCGGCCCGGGCCTCTTCTTCTGAAAGGCCGCTTTGCCGCTGCTGGGCGATCTGCTGGCTCAAAAGCTGCTGCTGTTTCTCCTGGCTGCGGTAGGCAGAGCACACCAAAAGCGGCGCGCCGTCCTGCTCAGCTGCGGCCAGCATATCATTGAGCGCCTGCACGATGCGGCTGTCCACCTCTTTGCCGCCCGGGATGGCGGCCGTCTCGACAGTAAAGCCCGCGGGCAGGGGGATGGTATTATTCACCAGCACCAAATTCCAGCTGAGAGGAATTTTGGACGGCTGCATATCTTTTGAGTCAACGCCGATATCCGCGCCGATAAAATCCATATCGCCGCCCGTCCCCGCCGGGGCATCTTCCGCCTGGAGGGCGTTTACGCCAATATCCCCATTGAGGAACCCTGTATCCGGGAACGGGGCCGAAGCGCCGCTTTCACCCTGCGCCTGTGACGAACTGCTGCCCCCTCCCGCCGCAGGCGGCGTCTCCTGTTGGCGGCATGAAACAAACCATACGATAACAGCCGCCAAAACGGCAATCAGCGCACAGCACCAAAAAATACGGCGGCGTTTCATCTTTTTACGGTATCTGGCCCTTGCAAGCCTTCTGCGCCGGTCTTCCTCCGGCGTAAGGGGACGGTATCCCTGCTGCGCCATATGCAGCGCCTCCTTTTTTGTATTTCTTTTTTAAAACGCCGTCCGGCGATAAAATACTTCACGGCCAGTATAACAAAAAAGTAAAAGAAGTACAACTTTCCCCGCTTCACACAAATATTTTGTTCTGCTCATGGCGCAGGTTTACGCTATGATCTCATCATCAAATCATAAATATCGTCTTCCTCTGAAAACTATTGCCGCGGGCGCCTTCCGCTGTTGCCCTCCAGATATTACTAAAAGTAATATGAAGACATTATTTTTCCCAAGTGGATAAACGCTCTGATAAAAGCGCAGGCGTCCCATTGGCGAAGGGTTACTTTATATGGGCTTTTCATATAAAACCCCGCAATCAGTACATGGCCGCATATCATAATGTTTCTGCAGCGCTGCCGGCGGCAGGATTGCAAAAGAAAAACAAGCCCACCTGCCGCAGGATTATTTTTGAGGATGCGGCCCATTGCACGAATATGGGCGCGCCGGAGGCGTCCAATAAAACGCAAAAAGCTTTTTGCAGAAGGGACAGTTTTGAGCGCCGCGCGATACGCCTTTTCTTTGCGGCAGCCACGCCTATGGCCGCCAACAGCGAGGGCGCAGTTTTAAAACGATCTTTTTACCGCCTCATGCACAGGCAAAACCGCCTGCCGACCCATAGGCCCTGTAGATCGCCAGCCTATAGCAAGTTTTATAAAAACAGAGCCGGTGGTACGGGATCAAAAAGTCCCAAACCGCCGGCCCATATTTTTTCAAGGGTATCCTACCGCGTTTTACGCTGTCACGCTCCGTCTGCTTCCCCACGGCATACCGTCAAAAAGTTTTATGCGGCCGCCGTATTTTCCCGCCCCGGCGGGTGAACCCGCAAACGCCGCAGCCGGCGCCCTGTGTTTATCGGGCTTTACACCGTATATTTTTGAAAGTCCCCATGGCCGTCCCGCACGGGCAACGGCCTTTACAGGGCTGCTTCTATACGGCGCGCTGTGGTTTTATCAGTTGATAAAAGCGTCGTGGATGGCATTGACGGCCCGGTCGGCGTCCGCCTTGTCTATCAGCACGCTGATCTTGATCTCGCTGGTCGAGATCATATGGATATTGATATTATTTTCATACAGGGCCTCAAACATGGTAGAGGCCACGCCCGGATAGCTCTGCATACCGGCCCCTACCACCGACACCTTAGCCACGTCGTCACGCACCTTCACGTCCTTTGCGCCCAAGCGCGGCAGGGCGTCTTTCAGTACGCTTTCCGCCAACGTTTTATCCGCCAGGGGCACCGTAAAGGTCAGGTCTTTGGTGTTGTCGCGGCCCACGCTCTGCAAAATAATATCCACGTTGATTTTACGCTGAGAAAGCAGCGAGAACACTTTAAAAGAAACGCCCGGCTGGTCGGGCACCCCGATCAGCGAAAACACCGCGACGTTTACGTCTTTAGCTACCCCTTTGATAAGCATTCCTTCCATATCCACGACCTCCTTCACGATTGTACCCGGCACCGGGTTGAGACTGGAGAGCACCTCCAGGTTGATCCCATATTTTTTTGCAAGTTCCACACTGCGGTTGTTCAGCACCTGCGCCCCCAGCGAAGCCAGCTCCAGCATCTCGTCAAAGCTGATGACGTCCAGCTTTTTCGCGCTGCGCACGATACGCGGGTCGGCGGTATAAACGCCCTCCACATCGGTATATATCTGGCACAGGTCGGCCTTCAGCGCGCAGGCGATGGCCACCGCGCTGGTATCTGAGCCGCCGCGCCCCAGGGTCGTCACGTCCTCGTGGCTGTTCAGGCCCTGAAAGCCCGCCACCACCACCACCTGGTTTTTGGCCAACTCGCTCTCGATGCGCTCGGTCTCCATCCGGCGGATGCGGGCTTTTGAATAGTTGCGGTCGGTTTTAAAGCCCGCCTGCCATCCCGTCAGTGAAATCGCCTTCACGCCCAGCTCTCCAAGCGCCATTGACAACAGCGCAATGCTGATCTGCTCACCCGAGGCCAGCAGCATATCCATCTCACGCAGTGAAGGCGCATGGGTGATCTCAGCCGCCTTCTCCATCAAATCGTCCGTGGTATCGCCCTGGGCTGAAACCACCACCACAACGCTGTTGCCGTCGCGGTAGGTGTCCGCCACGATCCGCGCCACATTAAAGATGTGGTCGCGGTCGGCCACAGAACTGCCGCCGAATTTTTGTACGATCAAAGCCATAAAAAGTTCCTCCCACTCTGTCTTTCCGTTACGCTTCCTGATACACCGTTGCGCCCGCGTTGCTGGCGGTCAGCCGCAGCAGCTTGAATTCGGCGGTGTCCTCATTCTGCAAAAGCTGCTGGGCGGCGTTTTCAAAAAAAGTCTCGTTCTCCGTCTTTACCACCGCCAAAATGGTTGGGCCCGCCCCGCTCACAAAAGAGGCGAGAGCGCCCTGTTCCCGTGCCATTTCCATAATACGCGCCCCGCCGGGTATCAGCGGCAGGCGGTACTGCTGATGCAGCTTATCCCCTGTGGCAACGCTTAAAAGCTCATACCGCTCTTCACAAAAGGCAGCCGCGCACAGCGCCGCCCGCGATACGTTATACACCGCGTCCCTATGGTCAACCTGCCTCGGCAGCGCCGCCCGCGCTTTTTCGGTCAAAAGCTTAAAATTCGGGATAAACGCCGCAAAAGACAGCTCGCGCGAAATGTCGCGGCGGACGGTATACACCTTTCCGTCCTCCATCACGCTGGAGACAAACCCGCCCAAAAGCGCGGGCGCCACATTGTCGGGGTGGCCTTCTATCTCACAGGCCAGCGCCAGCATATCCTCCGGCGTAAGCGGGCCGCCCAAAAGCGCGTTGGCCCCGGCGATGCCCGCCGCGATACACGCCGAAGAACTGCCCAGCCCCCTTGCCATAGGTATGGGGTTGCGCTGTCCCAGCCGCAGGGCCGTAAAGGGCCTGCCGCATTCCTCGTATACCCGGCGCGCCGTGCGGTAGATCATATTTTGTTCCGTCTTTGGCACAAACGACCCATCCATCGAGTATATATCCAGCTGTTCGCTCTCTTCCATCTCCACCGTGTTGTACAAAGAAAGCGCCAGCCCCAGGCTGTCAAACCCGCTGCCCAAATTCGCGCTGGTAGCAGGCACCGTGACCGTTACCATAAAGGCCTCCTCATTCCAGCCATTTCAGCGTCAGCGCAGTTTCGCCGCCCGCTTTCTGTACGGCCTGCCGCAGTTCTTCCAGGCCCTGCGGCGCAAGCGGGGCCGTAACCGCCGCCACGCCCTGCGCGTCGCCCGCGATACGGGCGCCCGGCGCCAGTTCCAATAGTTTTTCGCGGCTCAGGCCCGTGGCCCGGATATAGTAAGGATATGGCTCGTTGGTCGTAAAAAGTCCTTCGGCCGGTTCGCTCTCCTCCCACATCAGGCTGTCGTGTATCTGTACGCCATGTTTCAGCGCGTCGATAACGTCGGCCACCACCGCGCTGGCGGTGGGCAGCTTGCCCGCGCCCTTGCCGTAAAACACCACGTCCCCCAGCATATCGCCCTTTACCAAAACCGCGTTGAACACGTCCTCTACCCCGGCCAGCTGATTATGCTTATCCACCAGCATGGGCTCTACGCCGCAGGCGACGCTGCCGTCGCTGTTTTTACGCGTCCAGGCGATCAGCCGCACCGCGCCGCCTGCCGCCTGCCCGTTGCGGATATCCGCCAGCGTGACGTCGCGGATGCCGCGGGCGGGAACATTCTGCGGATAAACATGCCTGCCGAACGCAAGGCTGGACAAAATGGCGATCTTCCGCTGGGCGTCAATGCCGTCAATATCGGCGGACGGGTCGGTCGTCTCGGCGTAGCCAAGGCTCTGCGCCAGTTTCAGCGCCTGCGCAAAATCCATATTTTCCTTATCCATCTTGGTCAGCATAAAATTGGTGGTGCCGTTGACAATGCCCTGCACCTCGCTGATATTGTTCGCCGCCAGGCACTGGTGCATCGGGGTGATGATCGGCGTGCCGCCCCCTACGCTGGCCTCAAATAAAAAAGCGACCTTGTGCTCTTTCGCAATGCGCAGCAGCTCGCCGCCATGGGTGGCCACCAGTTCTTTGTTCGAGGTCGCCACATGCCTGCCGCTCTCCAGCGCCGCCTTGACAAAGCCGTAAGCGGGCTTGGTGCCGCCTATTGTCTCCACCACCACGCTGATCTCAGGGTCGTTCAAAACGTCCTCGATATCCTTTGTAAAAAGGGCCTCGTCAGGATGCCCCGAAAAATCCCGAATATCTAAAATACGTTTTACCTCCACCGCTTCTCCCGCGCGGCGCGCCACGCTTTGGGCGTTGCGGCGCAGCACCTCCAGCACGCCTGAGCCAATGGTGACGAACCCCATGATAGCTATCTTTGCCATATCGTCTCTCTCCTCTTTCTGTCCGTTCTGATTTATATTAAAGCATTTTTATACTGAAGTATTTTCCGCCGTGCCGATCTGAAGGTCGATTACCGCGCTGCGGCCTTTTAAAAGCGCTATCGTCTCGTCCAAATGCCTGCCCATCCCCTCGGTGCTGATGGTGACGGACACCTCCGCCACCCCGTCGTGCGGGCTTTTTTGATGGATGGTAAGAACGCTGGCCCCCGCCTCTGAAAAACCGGCAAGCAGCGTCTGCAATGCGCCTTTTTCATCACGCAGCACCGCGTTCAGCGTCACCGGGCCCTCGCGCTGTGCTTCAAAAATGCAGTCTTTATACTTATAAAAGGCGCTGCGGGAAAGCCCCACCGCCCTGGCCGCCGCCGATACGCTGGCGGCGCGGCCGGATGAAAGCAGCTGTTTGGCTTTCATCACACGATGGAACACCTCAGGCAGCACTTCTGTTTTCACAAGGTAAAAGCGCTCATCCGGCATCTGTCTTTCCTCCGCACACAAGTGTTCGCGTGAATAAAACTATACCACGATTTGAAAGGCGGCACAAGTACGGCCAAAATAATTCTGACAATTACACAAAAAACCGTTTAAAAGCGTCTTATTTTTCTCTCTTTCCGCACACTTGTCCGTTTCACGCGCACACCCTGCCAACTGCACCGCGCAAAACAGCCTGCGGCCCTGCGCGGCGGGCGGCACACTTTTGAGTAAACGCTTTATCCGTCCTGTTTTTTATGCCGAGAGCTTATTCAAAAACAAAGAGCTCACATTTTCTCAAACAGTACAGCGCCTGCAAGACGAAAACGCAGGGCTGCCGCATATTTTCAGCACCCCACGCTGTTTGCAGAAAAAGACGCCGCTTTCTACTTTTCAAATGTCCCCGCACATTTTTACCTGAAACAGTTCTTCTCTCTCCCTGCTTTTGAACATGAAAGGGAGGCCGTCTTTTTTAAAACGGCCTCCCTTCATACCATTGCGGCGGTCAGTTAAACCTGCCATCCCACACTGGCATATCCTCAATATACTCCGGCTTCACCGCCGGCACATAATAGCCCCCATAGGTCTTCATCCCGTCCTGTTCCAGCTGGGGCAGCTCCACATAAAAATGATAATACGGCATATAATACAGTTCGCTCTCCCCGGTACGGTAGATCAGTTCGCATTTTTTCACATACTTCAGCCCGGGCATCGGGTAAGGCACCGACGTGATATAATTCCCGGCCTCCAGCAGTTCTCTTGCCTGGGCCTCGCTTATAATGGGATAATCTCCGACTTTTTGTGACAGATCATATTGAAAAAGTCTCACGATCCACAGTGCCCCTTCTTCGTTTGCCATAAACTCGGCACTGTTAAAGCAATAGTTTAAAAGCTGTTCAGTCGCACTGCCCGCGGCGTCATAAAACGAGATCTTGTAACGCTGATACAGTGAGGTGTCATAATCTCCGCCGTAAAGGTCAAGCTTTGGGTTTTGAAACCCCATCAGCCCATGATAGCAGGTTTTCAGATACTGCGCCGTTTTGTAAAGTTCCTGATACGCCGTCTGGGTAAACCGGTATTCCTGCGGCAGCTGCACGGCGGGTTCAAACCGAATATCCACCGTCAAGCTGCTGTCAACCGTGATGGTCATGCCCTCGGTTTCGATCATAAGCATGGTCGGGTCAAAATATCCCTCAGGTATATCGCCTGCCGTTTCCAGGCGTTTCTCGATTTTGGCTTTTGTCTCTTCATCCGGCGCGTTGTCCGTTATCGTCAGGGTATTAGGGTCGAGCCCCATACGGCAAGCCGTCTCTGTCAAACGCGTCCGCATTTTTTCATAATCCATACCGGCCGCGATATGCTGCTCATTATATGTAACCGGATTTTTATATACCGGAAGCACCGAGGCCTTCGCGCCCTCCTTCCATGGGTTTTCGCCGGTAAGTTCTGATATGTCGTAAGCCATATACCCTTCAAAACCACAGCCGCCGCTGTTTTGTGATATGGTAAGCATGGGCAGCTGTGCCGGTGCGCCGCTTAAAACGTTTGGCAAAAGCGCCGCCCCTCCCGCAAACGCCGCCAGCACAAAAACCGCGGCAGCGGCTGTCCGTCTCAGCCATTTTTTTTGAACCCTGATATGGTTTTTCTGTCCGCGCAGGCGGTCGGTCTCTTCTATCACACTGTCGCTCAGCATATTTAAGGCGTCGCTGATCTCTTCTTTTGTCATACGGCAAAGCCCTCCTGTTCCAAAAAGCTTTTCAGCCCCTGACGCGTGCGGTATAACATACTTTTTGCTTTTGATTCGCTCATGCCGCAATAAGCCGCCACCTCTTTTAACGGGTCCATAAAATAATATCTGCCTACAAAGGCGCTGCGCGCCTGCCGGGTAAGGGTGGCAAGATACCGCTCGATCGTCTCCGCCAGCAGCCTGAGGTCCGCGCTCTGTTCTGTGGTGCCGCCGGCACACTCTTCCAGCTCGCAAAGCGAGACGGCATACTGCGACGCCTGCCGTTTTTTGCGGTTTCTCTTTCTAAAAAGGTCAATGGATGTCTGCCGTGTGATCTTGCCCAGGTAGGTCGGCAAAACAAGGGGTTTATGGGGCGGTATTGAATTCCACGCTTTTAAATAGGTGTCGTTGACGCTCTCTTTTCCGTCCTCCAGATCCAAAAGAATCTGATAGGCAATTTTCAAAAGATAGCGTCCATACTTTTGCTGTGTCTCTTGAATAGCCGTTTCGTCACGCTGCCAGTACAGCGTGACGATGTCGTCATCCTGCATAGACGGCTCCTCCTCTCTTTATGCTGCGGCATACCTCTTCCTGTAATATCCCGATAAAATAACGCCCCGGTTGCATAAAAAATATCTTTTTTATAAAAAAGACGCGATTTTCATCTAAAACGCTGCATAAAAAGCTTTTTCTCATTCTCAAAAAACGGCGGCCTTTTCTTACGCCGCCTTCCGAGCCTCTTGCGGCGGGCCCGTCTACGCAAATAAATTGCCAAACGGCATATCCTTCAAAAATGCGGCGCGCCGGCCTCTCGCCCTTCCGTAAATCCTGTCCAATTCCCCAGTCGGCTTCTCCTGCGCCGCGGCCTTCGTCTTTCGCCCCTGCGGCAGGCGGCTCTTTATAAAAAGCGCCGGACAATGGCGACCCCATTGTCCGGCGTTCTTCTTTTGACCGTATACCGCTCTGCGTACTGCGCCAAAGCTCTTTCTAACCGTCTTTCAAACGGCGGCTCTTCTGCTGTCAGGAATGGGCGTAGCAAGGGTCGGCCGGCGGCAGGATACCGTCTTTTTTATAATAGCCCGTCGCCGTGGCGGGGCAGTTCGGCCCCGCGATGTCCCCTGTCTCGGTGCAGAACTGCGCGGTGTATACATTTTCAGAGGTCGGGAAGGCTTTGAATTCCAG
>JAUNTE010000410.1 GCA_030538855.1 Oscillospiraceae bacterium | reverse complement strand
AAACTTTAAAACCTCTGCCGCAGCGTTTCTCATTTTAGACTATTTTTCATAAAACAAACATCCGTCAAAAGGCAGCCTTCCCTTCCCCTGCAAAAAGCATTATGGGCGGACGCTTTGGAAACCGATATAGCGAAAAGTAAAAAGCATCTCTTATTCATAGAAACAAAAAGGCAATAAACAGCTGTGCAAAAAATACTCTTCACCAGCTGGTTTGACATTTCTCTCCGCCGTTATTAGAATGGAACAAATAAATTATGCAGCTTTCGTGGTTATAACAATAAAGGGCCATAAAAACTTCTCTATCCGGCCTCTGGCGCCGTACCTCCGGGCAGGTTTCCTGTTTTTTTATAAGCGAACACTTTTTATGCTTCTCTTTTAGCCATTACATCGTCGTTTCCTTATAAATCCTCCCTAAGCCTTCGCCCCGTTCTTACTCATTCTAATAAGGGCGAAGAGAAATGTCAAACCAGCCCGCTTTCATAAAACGCCATCCCTCTTACCAAGCCTAAAGCCATTTTGGGGCCCGTTTATCTTTAACGGGCTTTTATTGCGCCAAAAGCGCGCGTATTTGCCGGTCATTCTTTTTGCGGCTGAAAAAATCATCACCACACAACGTTTGGACGAAACAGCCCTCCGCACGCCGCCGGGCAAAAGCAGCCGCTCTTCCCCTTCAGCAGGGTTTGTCACAAGCGTTTGCCGCGCCTCCCCCTTCGGCCGGGGCGATGATATGGCAAAACGGCAGCAAGGCGCACCCGTAAAACCTGAAGAAGCTTGCTGCTTATGCAGCAAGCTATATTGAAAAAGCAAGCGGCTTTTTTATAATGAAAATATTTTTGGTAGTTTTTTTGTTTAAAACCGTAGTAACTATGATGAAGGCTGAAAGGAGGAAGCGCGCTTGATGGAAGACGAAAAGATCGTGGCGCTGTTTTTTGACCGCTCAGAACAGGCCATACGAGAGCTGGATATAAAATACGGCAGTCTGTGCCGTAAGCTCTCTTACAATATTTTGAACAGCTGGCCGGACGTAGAGGAATGCGTAAACGATGGTTATTGGGGCGTGTGGAACGCGATCCCCCCTGCAAGGCCCAACCCTCTGCAGGCTTATATTTGTAAAATCATGCGCAACATTTCTTTAAAACGTTATTACGCCAAAACCGCAGCCAAGCGCAACAGCGCCTATGACATTGCCATGGAAGAATTGAATCTTTCACTGTCAGAACCAGATACCGTTGAAACAGTGGCCGACGCGAGAGAACTGGCCCGTATGATCGAAAGCTTTTTAGATACGCTCACTGCAGAAAATCGCGTCATCTTCATGCGGCGCTATGCGTATCTGGATACCTATGCGGATATTGCGAAGAAAACCGGGTTGGCTGAAAAGACCGTCTCCGTCCGGCTTACCCGTATCCGCAGACAGTTAAAACAATATCTACAGAAAAGGGAGGTATCGATATGAACATAAAATTGTTTTCTGAGGCGATCACGGAAATCGACGACAGATATTATGAAGAAGCCGCCTGCTGCCAGCACCGGCGTAAAACGCGGGGGTGGAAGAAATGGGCGGCGGCGGCCTGCCTCGCTGCTGTGTGCGCCGCGGCATTTTCAGTACTTCCCCACTTTTCCAGCTGGCAAAATCTTACCCTGCCGGATGCTCCGAAAGGTGACCCGGGGCCAACAACAGCTGAAATCCATATCA
>JAUNTE010000409.1:879-1715 GCA_030538855.1 Oscillospiraceae bacterium | reverse complement strand
GTATCACGGCGGATATTGCAGACACGGACGGCATTGCCTTTTATACCGTCCCCTGTGAAGAAGTGAAGGATAACTGGCGCTGGGCCGAGCAATGGCTGCCCCATGTCAGTTGGTTTATCCTGGCGCAGTGCGCGAAAAAAAGATAAATAAAAAGGCGCGGCCACAGGGCCGCGCTGAAAGATCACTGTAACAGGCCGTAAAATGTCTGCCGTCCGCCTTTTATCAAGGGTATGCGGCGGCGTAAAAACGGGCGGGTGCAATAAAGTTTTTTACACCAAAAGGTTTTCAAGCTGATGGTCAAATACGGTGCAGGCCGCGCCCACCAGCCCGGCGTACTCACTGACAGAGGGCTCCACGCAAAGCGCTTCACCCGAGGCCATCAGCAGGTTGGTCTCTTTCGTCAGTTTTTCTAAAAAGCCGGGGCCAAGCGCTTTGGGGATGATACCGGTCAGCACGCACTGCTGAATATCCAAAATATTCGTGAGATTATACAGCATCAGCTTCAAATAGGGCAGAAGATAGTTGCCGATCTCTTCTTTTTGCGCATCACTGGGGGTCTCGTCCCGCAGATCTATCCCAAACCGCGCGCGAAGAGCGGAAAGGTCGATACGGTCTTCAAAAGGGCTGATTTTGGGGTTGGCCGCTTTTTCTACGTCGTCAAGGCCCAGCATCAATTCACCCAGCTCACCCGATTTAAAATGTGTGCCGCGCCAGATATGTCCGTCAAAAAACAACCCCGCGCCGCAGCCGGTGCCCAAAGAGATATAGAGCAGGGGTTCTCCGCTTTTTTCTGTTCCGCGGCGAAGAAACGCCTCGCCGGTACAGGCGAGATTGAC
>JAUNTE010000409.1:0-869 GCA_030538855.1 Oscillospiraceae bacterium | reverse complement strand
TAGTAATCGGGCGGCAGCGCTTGGCAGAAATCAGGAAAGAGCTGCGAAAACTCGATTTTCTCTAAATATCCCGCCCGGGGAAGCCGCTGCACGGTTTTGGCCGCAGGGTCGATCACCGCGGGAAAGCCTACCCCGGCCCCCAGTATCCGGGCCCCCTGCTTTGGCGCCAGCTCACGCAGTTCTTTTACAACGGCGCACAGCGGAGAAAGATCGTTGCTGGAGGCGGAGAGCTTCAGCGTGCGCTGGGCGTGGCATCGTCCCGCAAGATCGACAAGCCCGGCGGATACGATCTGCCCTTCAAATACAACGCCCAAAGCATAATAAGAACAGGGCTCAAACTGCAGAAGATGTCCTTTGCGTCCGGCCCCTTCAGAAACCTCGGTTTCCTCCAGTTCTGTCAAAATAGACAGTTCAAGCAGTTTGTCTATCGCCTTTAAAACAGTGGGGAAACTGATGCCTGTCAGGCGCGCAACTTCTGCACGGCTCATGATGCGGTTTTGCTGAAACAGATCGAAAATCAATTTGCGGTTTTGTGTTTTTAAATATCCTGGAAGAAATGGCTTCACACAAATTCCTCCTTTTGGGCCGTTTTCTCTTATCATAGCACGGACGCGGCCGCCGCCGCCAACCGCGGGCGCCGCACCAAAGATCAGAAAAAGCGCCCTGAGACGATGCGGAGACAATCCTGTGCGGCCCCGCCCGCCGCGGAAGAAAAAACGAAAAGGAAAAAGAAAAATGGCACAGAAAATGTTGGCTTACATCAAACAGCAGCCCGCGGTATGGGCCGCGATGACTGAAACACGGCGGGCGGGTTTTCAGCGCCTGCGCGACGCGTTTGCGCAGCGCCCCGCCAAACGTATTTTGATCAT
>JAUNTE010000408.1 GCA_030538855.1 Oscillospiraceae bacterium | reverse complement strand
CCTGAAGGGTATAATAAAACACCGTATCAGTGCCCTGAAGACAAACCTTATCCTCAGTAAGCAAAATGCCAAAGGCCGCTGTACCGGGTGAGGCTTCGCCCAATTTTTGAAGGCTGTCGTCCAACACCACCATGTGCATAGCCGCCGCTTTGCTCTCTTCACCAAACAAAAGGGCGGTGTTTTTTCCTTTGTGAGACACAGCCGCCAAAGGCGCCGGATATGTATAAACAGCTTTTTCTTCTGCCGTATCTGTATTATACACCACTGCGGCGTCCTGATAAAGTACCAGCAATGTCCGGCCGTCCAGCCAGAAAAGTTCCAGTGGGACGCTGCCTGACCTCTGCAGCTTTGCCTTTTCTTTATCCGCCCCGATATTTAAAAGATAGATCGTCCCTGAAAGCATCCCGTTCTCCGGCGTGAGGCAGGCGACGGCAAGGTCGCGGCCATTGGGTGCAAATGCCCCCCGCACCGGATAATCGTTAGCTGACCGCCACTGATAGATCTCTTCAAACCCTACTGAAAGCACGGTGAGCTCCGCCTTATGGCTTTCGCTCTGGGTAATCACACCTAAAGTACCGTTCTTGGCCATAAACGCAAAATACACAGGAAGATCAAACGTTTTGGCCCCCAATTCCTTCAAACGGCTGATCACCTTCAGTTCCGTTCCTCCCCGGTTGTATACGCAAAGGCGCGTCCCCCCTGCCGAAGCTCTGTGTGATATTTCCCGCTGCGGAATACAGCACTACGTCTTTTTCACCCAGCAGCGCCACGCCGCCGGCAAACGGCGCAGCTGAAACAAAGCCGGTCGCGTCCATTTTTACAGGAAAGCCCTCTCCCGGCGTCAAAGCGATCTCGATCCCTTCCAGCACATCGCTGACAGCCGCAAAAGACGAACCCGCCATGCCTGTCAGCCAAAACAAAAGGGCCGCAAGCAGCAGGCACAGGATCACGCCAAGCCGAATACGCCGGTTTCGCCGGCGGCGGCGCGCCTGTAATATAGACGAGGTATTGACCGTTTTTTCTTCCATACGGGAACGACTCCTTCATCCTGTTTCAAAAAACGTCTTATAAAAAACCTTTGTGAGACAAAGCCCTTTCGCCGGGGCCGTCGGGCCGGCGGCGGCCCTGTCCCGCGCTTTCAGTATCCGGCCCATACTGTCTTCGGGCAGCCTTCCCATACCAATTTCAACCAGCGTGCCCACTAAGATACGCACCATATTATATAAGTATCCATCCGCCCGTATGGTGATGGTCAGTACGTTTTCTTCTTTTTCCACCTGAAAAAAATCAACTCTCCGCACCGTGTCTTCTCCCGCGCCGCTTCCCCGGCTCATAAAACTGCGAAAATCATGCGCTCCCAGGCAGGCGTCCGCCGCGCGCTGCATTTTTTCACGGTCCGGCTTTCCGTTCACACGCCAAGTATAGGGCGCGTCAAAAGGGCTGTCTATGCTGCCGGTGCGTATCCGGTAACGGTACTCTTTACCGTCCGCGTCATAGCGGGCATGAAAATTTTCCGGTACTTCCCGCGCCGCAAACACCCTGATATCCGGCGGCAGGCTGTCGTTGAGCGCCAGCGGCAGCCTCAGCAGCGGAATATGGCTTTTCGTAAAAAAGCTCAGGCAGAAACCGCTTGCATGCACGCCCGCGTCCGTCCGGCTGCATCCTTTTACATCCGGGCGTTCTCCCAGCGTCTTCTGCATGGCGTCCTGCAATACCTCAC
>JAUNTE010000407.1 GCA_030538855.1 Oscillospiraceae bacterium | reverse complement strand
TATGATGAAGATCCTTTTTATAAGAGATACGATATGATTGATAAAAAACTAGATATGGTTTCATATATGTTAGATTATGAACTATTAGACAATAGTCAAACTGATTTATTACTAACTTATTTTGATAGATGTATTCAAAATTTTTCTTCCCCTCCGGGGAATCAATCATAGCGAGATATATCAACATCGTATCGCTTCACACTTTCTCTCTGCCCTTTGTCTTGATCGCAGGTCCCGCTGGGAGCCCGGACATTTTCAAATATAGCATAAAACAGCCTGTTCGACAATACAAACAGGCTGTTTGGATGATTTACTTATGCAACGATTTGAAATGAAAAATACAGAAAACAGCCAGCACAGCATCCAATGCAGCGTATTTCCGTCTCTGCAGCTTGTGAAAAGCAGGCGCTGGTGGTATAATAAAATCAAGAGAATGGGGCATATGGTGCGAAAGGAGTACCGGATTATGAAACCGATTCTGTTGGTGGTATCTGCTGCGGATACGGTGCCCGCTGCCCTGCGCGCTGCGGCAGCTGGCTCCGAGCCAGCGCGTGTTTCGGATGCCAGCGCCGCGGCGGTGACGCTTGCAAGCGGATTGTTTTTCCGCTGTGCGGGAACAAACTACCCAATTCCTGAAAGAAACGCCGGGCACATCTCTGTGCTGTCTTTTGGCCGCGCCGTGTCCGGCGCCGGATCGGCCGTGGCCGGGGACCATCATAACGGTCAGCGGGCTTTTCTCATCCCTGGCGGCGGCACCGCCGATTTCGTCAGACAATGGGGCACGGGAATACCGCGCAGGCGTCGGCCGGAGCGCTGCGGGGCAGCGCAATGGGAAAGCCGGCAAGGAGCCATGGTATGCCTGCGCCCGAAGCGCCGGGGACTGCTTCACCTGCTGTCCATCCGGGGCGTCCATGCGCCTGGCCGGCCTGCGTCCCTATAAATAACCTCCCCAGCTTTATATGCTCGATCCATGAAATGTGGGCCCGTTTTGCGGGTCCGCATTTTTGCTTATGTAGACCATTTTTATACTTATCAGCTAAAATAAGTAAATTACACAATAGAGTACACGGGATATGCGGGCTCCCGGCTCAAAACATCCCGGCCCTGTGCGGTCACGGCTCCATCCATGCCTCCATAAGCCAGTCCGGTATCCACCGCTTGGAAATCAGGATTCCGCCTTCAGTGCAGAGGACGCCGACATTGGTGAACACTTCTGCCGGCACCTCCTCAGGAATGAGCTGGCGGTAGATGTAATCGCACACAGCGTTCTCAAGGAAGATCACCTCAAGCCCGGTCTCCGGGATCAGGCGGTAGCTGCGCCGCTGTCCTACATGGCAGCTATGCACGCTGTAAAGAAGCAGTTTTTCTCCAGCGCGTTTGAGCCGCCCCAGCGTCTCCATTGCCAGCAGGCCAAAGGGACTGTATGGATCTGCCACATACTCCGTAAAACCGCAGCTTTTCCCCCAGCAGTAGTACCGCAGGATTGCTCTCCGGTACCACCAGGCGTTCAGAAAATTGCAGCGTCTCCCACGCCCTGAAATAAACAGCATGGTCCTTCTGGGCTCCAGAGCTGGCTTCTGTTCTTTCTGCTCCTCTTCATCCATGGAAATGATGTCCTCAATCAGTTTGACTTCAGCATCGCCCGCGGATTCCTCCGGTACGAGTGACTGCTCAAAGTCCTCTATCTGCTTGTCCGCGCAGAACTTCCCTTTCAGATCTTT
>JAUNTE010000406.1 GCA_030538855.1 Oscillospiraceae bacterium | reverse complement strand
CCTATTACTGCTGCCGGTTGAGGTGCTGCTGCTGACAGGGGTGGCGGGGCTGGTGAGCGCCGCTTACCGCCGGATGCCCAAAAGCGGAAGCTGACCGTTCGTCAAAAATTAGGGCATGCTGATAAAATTTTACAAAAAATTTTATGAAAACCGTCCGGTGCCCATCGGACGGTTTTTGTGTTACAATAAAACAATTAAAGCCCGGCTTTGATAAAAAACTACTGATTTTCATGGCTCCGTCCTCACCGTTAAAACTGCAGCTGTGGCCAACAAAATAAAAAGCGGCCGGTTTTATGAAAGAGGAATGGAGAAAAATAAAACCGCGGCGCATGAGGCGCGGATAAAACCATATAGAGAAATGGGGGAACCGGCGGTTGAAAAAACGCGTGTTCTGTTTATGGCTTTTGTTATGCTGCTGCTTTTCTTTTATACGGGTGTATGCCGAAGAGGCGGTGGAGACCACGCCTCCGGCGACAGTGTCTGAAAGTTATGCAGTGATCGACGCGGACAGCGGACAGGTATATATATCAAAAAATGCCTCTGTACAGAAATATCCTGCCAGTATCACAAAAATATTGACCCTGGCACTTTTTTTTGAAAAGACGGGCGGCAGTATGGAAGGGACGCTTACCGTCAGCCAGACGGCCATAGACGCACTGGAGTACGGCGCCAGCACGATAGCCCTGCAGCCAGGCGAGGTGATCTCTCTGGAGGACGCGGTGATGGCCACCGCGCTGATGAGCGCCAACGACGCGGCCAACTGTCTGGCCGAATATACAGCGGGCAGCCTGCCCGCCTTTGCGGATATGATGAACCGGAAATTGGAAGAGATCGGCTGTACCGGCACCCACTTTGTCAACCCCAACGGCCTGCATGACCCGCAGCATTACACCACTGCTGCGGATATGGCGGCCATTACCCGCTATGCGCTGACGGTGCCGGGCGTTTTAACGGCCCTTTCGACCGACAGTTATCTGATGCGGCCCACCAACCTGCAAAGTGAGGAGAGGCCCTTTGGTACCGGGCACGCCATGTTTGTACAGTCGACCTATACCTATGAGGGCGCGCTGGGAGGAAAAACAGGCTGGACGCCTGAAGCGCGCCATACCATGGTGACGGTGGCGGAACGGGGCGGAAGGCGGCTGATCTGTGTGGTGATGGACAGCCCGCAGAAATGGGACAAGTACAAGGATACCATTGCGCTTTTAGATTACTGCTTTGATACATTTCAGCAGGTGGAGTACCCATCGCAGGAGATCCCCTCGTTTACCATGGCGGTTTATCAGGACGGCGAATATATCGGCAAAGTGACGGCTGTGACCCCGGTATGCACCTTTGCCCTGCATAAAACGGTAGCGCTGCAGGATGTGGTTTGGCGGTATGAGGACGTGCCGAAGACGCTGGCCCCCGGCGACACCGCGCAGCCGTATATCGCCTTTTATCTGAAGGGCGAGGTGCCCTCCATGCAAAACGCCCTGCCGCGTTTTGCCATGCCGGTACAGGGGATGGAGGCGTGTGTGGCCAAAGCGGGAGGCCAAAGCATCGAGCAGGCGAAAGAACCCTTCACCGTGCCGGGATGGGTGTGGCCTGTAGGGGGTATTTTCGTTTTGTTTGCCGTGCTGTACGGCATCCGGCGCTTTAATCTCTACCGCCGTAAACTGCGCCATCGGGCGCGGATGCTGGCGCGCCGTCAGGCAATCGCCGCCGGCAGCGTGCGGCGGAC
>JAUNTE010000405.1:864-1727 GCA_030538855.1 Oscillospiraceae bacterium | reverse complement strand
ATGCCGCGGGCCCTTGATAGAAACAGGTTATGGAAACCATTTCTTTTATCATCCCCCTTTTGAAGGTCTTCTCTCTCTTTCCTTCGCAATCAGAACATCCCTGCGCGGCAGAGCCGCTTATCAGCGCAGCAGCGGCAGGCTGCCGCTCAACTTGTTGATAAGATTTTTTCTTCCATACATCCCTACGCCAAAATAGATAAAATCTTTTTCCTGCACGGCAGCGGCCTTTTTGATATAGTCGCTGTAAATATTACAGCTTTGTGCCACGTCAGAAAAATCGACTGTGACCACATCAGAAAATTCCAGTTCAAAAAGTTTTTCCCGTATCTCTCTTATTTTTTCTTTTGAAGCTTTTAAGACGGGCACGGGAATCGTAATAATGCCAAGATGGCTGTTTCCGCTCTTGTCGTCAACCGCAGGCCCTACCGCCTCAGGTATCCGGCTGCCCAGGGTAATGCCTAAAATTGCCGCCGTATTCGCCAAAATCCCTACAGGCAGGCTTCCGTCCAGAATTATCACACATTTTCTGTCTTCTGTTTCCATGTCGATTTACACTCCTCTGTATCCTTTTTCTTGTTTCTTGCTTTCAGATAAAAACAATCCCGCTAAGGTAAGGCCGATCCCAATCATGCCCGCAGCCGTCATCTTCTCGTGCAAAATAAAAGCGGAGGTCACCACTGTGATCACCGGAACGATATAGATATAAACGCTTGTTTTTATTGGGCCCAGTATTTTGACCGCAAAATTCCACGTCACAAAGCAAAGCGCCGATGCCCCAACGCCTAAAAACAATAAATTTCCTATATTTTTTAAATCGGTAAACCGCTGAAGACCCGCAGAAATATCTACCGCTAACAATGCAG
>JAUNTE010000405.1:0-842 GCA_030538855.1 Oscillospiraceae bacterium | reverse complement strand
AACGATAGGATATCCAAATTCGCCGATCCGTTTTGAAAGGGTGGCGTAAGCCGCCCATACCACTGCCGCGGCGACCGCCAGTATATCCCCCAGCGGATTTAGCTGAAAATCGACCGCACTGTTAAAGCTTAGTAAAAAAATGCCTGTAAGCGCAAGGCTGAACCCTAAGAAAAACCGTATGCCAGGGCGTTTGCTGTGTAAAAACACACAAGAAAAGAGCGCCGTAAAAAACGGAGAGAGAGAAATAATCACGCCGACATTTGAAGCAGAGGTATATGTAAGCGCAACATTCTCCAGCAGGTAATACAGCGTTACACCGCACAACCCCGCCGCGGCAAAATAATATTCCTGCTTTCTATCTTTCAGTACCATCCTTTTGGGGCAGAAACACCATAAAACAAGATACCCCATGATAAACCGAAGCAATAAGATCTCAATAGGCTGAAAAGCCTGCAGAAGCACTTTGGTAGAAATAAAGGTCGTACCCCAAATCAAAATTGTGATAAAAGCGGCGATATGTCCGCCTGCGGTTTTGTTCATTGGGACGGCCCCTCTTTCTCTATCTCTCCTGCCTCGTTTGAAAAGCCAAAACTTTTTTGATATTGCTTGGGCGTCAAGCCGGTGAAAGATTTAAAAGAATTGGTAAAATGGCTTTGATCTGAAAACCCCGCCATTACCGCTGCCTGTACCGGCATTATTCCTTTTTCAAGAAATGTCTTTGCTTTTTCAAGCCGAACAGTCTGCAAATAGCGGTAGGGCGATACGCCGGTTTGTTTGGTAAAAGAACGCAGCAGATAAGATTTTCCAAAGCTGGTCATGCAAAGCAGTTCGTCCAAAGTGAT
>JAUNTE010000404.1 GCA_030538855.1 Oscillospiraceae bacterium | reverse complement strand
CTTGCGCTCATGATGACGGTATCGCCCTGCCGGGTACGGCGGCCAAGGATCATCTGGCCGCCGCTTTTGGTGATGACGCTGACAGAGCCCTGCTCCAACACGCGTTTGCGCATGGCGTAGACCGCTTCGGTATCTATGGTCCGCTGGTCGATATTAGGGTTGAAAATGTCGCTGCCCGGCTGCGAGTGCAGCTCGCAGTTGGCAATGCCGTCCCGCACAAAAATGCCGTGCATACGCCTGTCGGGCAAGGCGGTGACGATATTTGAAATATCAAGGCAAAAGCCGTCCCGCACGATATCCTGCAGCCCCTCATAGTTTTCTTCGGTGACGCCGCCGTCCGTCTCCAGCATTTCAACGACGGCGCTGAGTTTGCTTTCCAGTTCTCCGCGCAGCATAGACTGATAGGCCGGTTCCATAAAAAATGCCGAAAAAAACCACACCGCGATGATCACACCGAGGCATAAAAGGCTCGAAAACAGCATCATTTTTCCCTTAAAACTTTTCAAGACGCTCCCTCTTTTCAAGAAAAGCTGTTTCAAACCGGGGGTTTGAAACAGCTCAAGAGATGTTTTTACATAAGCTGCGCCCTTTGCCGCCTGTATATGCCGTGCAAAGTTGACAAGCCCTTTTTTCGGCCGCGTTTATCACAGGCCGCCGCCCGGCTTCCTTGATAGGGAGCATTTTGCGCGGGGGCTGCGCCCGCCCCTATATCTGGTCGGGGTCAAACTTGTATCCCACGCCCCAAACGGTGGCGATGCATCCCCGGTACTTTCCCAAATGGCCGCGCAGCATTTTGATGTGGGTGTCCACGGTACGGTCCTCTCCGAAATAATCGTAATTCCATACCTTTTCCAATATTTTTTCCCGCGAGAGGGCGATCCCCCGGTTGCCCGCCAAAAACACCAGCAGGTCAAATTCCTTGGGGGTAAGCGGCGCCTCTTCGCCGTCTATCCTGACGCTGTGGCTCACCGTATCGATGGACAAGCCCCCAAAGATATAGCTCTCGCCGTCTGTCTGCTCTTTCGATAAAGTGCGGTTCAGCACCACCTTGACGCGGGCCACCAGTTCTCTTGGGCTGAACGGTTTTACCACATAGTCGTCGGCCCCGCTCTCAAGCCCCGATATCCGGTCATATTCTTCGCCCCGGGCCGTCAGCATGATGACCGGCGTCATGATCTTGCGCCTGCGCATCTCTTTTAAACAGGTCATCCCGTCCACAAAGGGCATCATGATATCTAAAACGACAAGGTCATACGCCGCCGCCGAGAGCGACGCCAGTGCGGCGGAACCGTCGGTGGCCTCGGCGCATTCATAACCGGCGTGCTCCAGATGTTCACGGATGAGCTGGCGGATGCGGGGTTCGTCGTCCACGATCAAAATACGGATCATACCGGTTCCTCCTTTTTTCGGCGGGCAGTATTTTAAAGTCATTCTACAAAAGCTTTATGATTATTATGTGAAAGAGGGGGCGGCTTTTTACGCCCGGGGAAAAATTTTCTTTTTTGCCGCAGTGCAATCCTCCTTCTCTTCGTTTATAATGGTAGCAGAAAAGATGTGAAAAAGAAAGGAGTACCGCTCGGTGGAGGATGAAAAAATTCTGCAGCTTTTGCGGACGGCCCCCGAGACCGGCCTGTGGGAACTTACCCGTAAATACGGCGCCCTTGCCAAAGCGGTGGCGGGCCGCATTCTGCCCTCGCACCCCGAGGATGTGGAGGAGTGCGTGGCCG
>JAUNTE010000403.1 GCA_030538855.1 Oscillospiraceae bacterium | reverse complement strand
TTCCGTGTTATGATACTATTATCTTACAAAAAGCGCGGCGCCCGGGGCATTATCGCGCGGCCGGGCCGCCGCTGTTTTCTGTTTCGGCTTTCCGTGCTGATGACGGAAAGAGGCCGTCAGCGCATCGGCATGACAAAATCGCGCAGCGCCTCATTTAAAAATTGGTTGAAAGGCCGCATGGCCGCGCACAGCCCGGCGGTAAAGGAGAGAAAGTCATCGGCCAAAATCTGTTCATCAGAGAGATGATACTCAAGATACCAGCTTTTGTTTTTTAAGTATTCGGCCTGCGGATGTGCGGGGTCGTACCCGCGGGGCACGTTTTTCAGCGCCTCGCCCATCACGGTAAAATATTTTGTAAAGTCAGGGCTGGTGATGATCTGCTGCCACTCGTCGCTATGGGTGCACAGATAACCGCGTATCATCTCGGTTGCGTCTTTAAACATCGGGGCAAACAGCCCGCCGCCGATGAAAGAACCGCCGCCCGGCTTTATCATGATGTAATATCCTACCGGGATAGGCAGTTTGCCCTTGGGGCCGATATGGGCCCGGAAAGAGGGATTGTAAGGGGATTTATCGTGGCTGAAACGGACGTCACGGTTCAGCTTAAAGGTGAGCTCTTTCGGTGAGACGGGGGGCAGTTCGTCACCCTGAAGCGTGAGCTTGTCCATCAGGCTGCTGAGAAAATCTTCAAAAATTTTGCAGGCCTCTTGATATTCGGGTTTATGGGCGTGGTAAAAAGCGGGGTCGTTATGGGCCTCAAGGGCGAAGAGATAATCGAGGATCTTTTTCATTTCCATATGGCGATACTCCTTCTATCCATTTATGACGGCTAAAAAATCAGGCGAGACAAGCAGTGCCCGCAGCCATGCGGCAGAACTTTCAGGCGCGCGGTAAGCGGGCAGGTCTGCAAAAATCTGCGAGAGCGCGTCAAGTCGTTCCATCGCGTCGGTAAAGTTTTGTGCGTCCTGCTCTTGCAGGGCGTGGTATGCGGGGCGCGCCGGGTCGATGCGTCCCTGTGAAGCGGCATAGGCCACCCGCGCCTTGCAGCGGCATACGCCTGTACCGCTGAGGCCGCAGTAGGAGGACAGAAAAGCCCCCATTTTTGCCCGCGCGCGGGAGAGGCGCTGCCGGTAAGCCTCGGGCGTAAGACCCAAAATATCGGCGGCTGTGCGGCTGTCGAGGCGGAACATGGTGCCCAGCACATAGATGCAGCGGCTTTGCGCATCCAGGCACTGCAGCATGACATTGGTGCAGGAGAGCTTGAGTTCACGCTCTAAGAGGGCTTCGTCCACGTCGTGCAGGTCGGGTACGTCCTTTTCACGGCCAGAGCAGATGTCTGCGCCGTAGGCTTCAAAGCTTAAAGGATGCTGCGAAAAACGCCCTTTGCGGTAATCGATGAGGTGGTTGGCCGCAATGCGGAACACCCAGGTGGAGAAGGCGCTCTCCTGCCGGAAAGAGGAGAGGTGTGTCATAACTTTGATCAAAATCTCCTGTGCGGCATCTTCGGCGTCCTGCACGTCGCCCAGCATGCGCAGAGAAAGGCTGAACACCTCGTCCTGCACGCTGAGAAGCAGGGTCTCCAGCGCGTTGCGGTCTCCTGCCGCGGCCTCGCGGATCAAATCTGTTTCTTCCATAAAAATACCTCCTATATAATTAGACTGTGCTGTACCGCGTTTGTGACGGCTTTTCTTTAAAAAATCAAAATTTTTCCCCAGCTGCGGTGTCCGGCGGCTTTA
>JAUNTE010000402.1 GCA_030538855.1 Oscillospiraceae bacterium | reverse complement strand
CCGTCTGTATATATGACGCTGGAAAGCGTACGGGTATGCAGCTTGCCGTCTGATAAACCCGCGAAAACTTCCGTCACCCAATTTCTATTATCCATCGGGCCGCCGTACTGCACAGATTTCGTATATAGAAGGTTCCCGCTGCTGCCGCTGTACAGTTCAAAGACAAGGTCTTCTGCATTGTAAAAAGAGGACGCGGTGAAGCTGCCGAGAAATTCTATTTTTTTACCGCTGATATTGTAAACGACCACGCCGGCGTTTTTATAATCGTCATAAAGAAAAAACAGTTCCGGCAGGCCGTCTCCGGTCAGATCAGCTAAAAATGCTTTTTCTTCTCCTAGCATCATCGCGTTTGATTCCTGAATTTTCTGATAATCCGCTTTCCAGACTTCCACAAATCCCGAAGCAATATCCTGTGGGGTCATTTCAAAGCTTTTTGCTTCAGCGGTACAGGATGAAAAACTGAATATACCTATTATAAGAGCCAATACTGGTGTGATTTTTTTCATAGAATGGTTCATGGAACATTTCCTTTCCGTTTACCGAGTTAAAGAAATGCTTTTTGCAATATCCGTCAGCATTTCATCCGAGAGCGCGTTTTCTTCAAACGAGATACTGATATATACAAGAAGGTCTTTGTTATAAGCTAAAATACCGGGATAATAAAGTGTTTCTTCCTGGTTTGGAGGGTTCACCATGATTTTACAGGTTGCGCTGCAGCTGTTGTCATCCTCTTTGACGGGTGTGTATTCATTATCCCATGTAGCGATAGAGCTAAGCATCAATTGGTTATATACTGAACGATAGAAGTTTTCGTCGGTGGCGTCTTCACTTAGTTCAAAGGTGTTATATGAAATTTCACCGATATGCTTTTCACCCTCTACGATGTCAACAGCAGAAAAACCGGCGGCGGCTTCGTCCCCGCTTGTTGGGACGCTGATTTCCCACTTCGCCGGAAGATCGATATGCAGCACGAAAGGGGATATATCAAAAATTCGTGCGTTGTACTCATTTCTGCCAAATTTATGTGCAGGAAAGGTTATTTGGGTAGTTTTCATGTCGCTTTGACAGCCGGTAAGCAATAAACTTGCCGCAAGAAATAAATAGAATATCTTATGTAATTTTTTCGTTTTCACATAACATCTCTCCTTATTAAAACTATTGATATGAACTTATTTTCTCGAATTTCGGTTATATCGAAGATATTTCACCATACAAAGTACCGCTAATATCCATGTGATGGGTATGACGCAGAGGAGTACAGCCGGGATCAAAGCACCGATCAAAAAATCCATATTTTTCTCCTTTCAAAACATATTTACAGGGCTGAAAAACGTAATCAAAAAACGGTTTCCCGGTTTTATTTGTCAGAAGATCCTGATTTTCCGAACTTCTTCAAGTCATAACTTCTATCCCATACGTTCCATTTTCCGGTTGAAAGATCGCGCAGTACAAAAATATAGCATTGGATATCCCCGTCCTCATTCGGGGTAAGGGTATGGTCGTATTCACATTCATAATTTACATATATGGCAATGAGGTTTTCTTTTAATGACGCATTGTTTTGGGTATACTCCTGCGCTAAAAAACCGGTTGCATAAAAGTTTTGTACGTTTTTAGTGGCTGTCTCACTATACAAAACTTCTTTTATTGAGAATGAAAGGGTATATTTCTCGTTTGACATTCTCAAAAGATCTTCCTGCACAGCCTGTTCGGCCTCTTTGATATCGTCCTCAGAAATATTT
>JAUNTE010000077.1 GCA_030538855.1 Oscillospiraceae bacterium | reverse complement strand
CTAAAACTGATTTCAATAAATTTTCCTGTTGAATAAGTTTATTGTTTTTCAAAATCTGTCCTTTCTCAACTTCCAGTTTGTCAGTTAGTTCATCCATTCAAGTATCGCATATCTTTACGCAGAAAACAATCGGTGTTCTATGTCCGTTTCGCATATCCATACGGTCAAGGGACGGGTAAATCCTTGACCATCTGGATTTTTGCCGTAGCAATTTCACTGCCGGAAACGGGGAATAGGATCAAAGCGATTCTATCCTCGCTTTCGTCTGCTTCATGCTACAGCAAAGCCCTCTGCGTTACATAGGCGGTTGTCGTTGGGTTATACGGTGGTTTTACCCTCCGCACCCTCGGCCTCTCTCAAAGAACAGAATGAAATGTTACGCAATTAGGGTTTGAAATGCCATGGTTTTCAAGGCGTTCTGGATGCGAAAATTCACAGGGTAAAGGTTTTTATATTACCTGCCCTCAAAAACGGTTTCTAACTGTGAGAGGCCAGAGGGCCTTTTAAAATACGTCCGTCGGTGGAGAGCACTGCGGTGCGCAGAGGAAGATGTTTGCCGCTGGCGCCAAGCCCCTGACGGACGGCGCGCTCAAGCCCTTGACAGCAAGGTACCTCCATACGCACGACGGTGACGCCTGCGATATCGTTTTGCGTCAGGACAGCGGCCAGTTTTTCTGCCGGGTCCTCGTCCAGCTTGGGGCAGCCGATGAGCGCGATTTTGCCCTGCAGGAACCGGGCGTGAAAATCCCCAAAGGCATAGGCGGCGCAGTCGGCCGCTATTAAAAGCTGTGCGCCGCTGAAATAGGGGGCCTTTACCGGGGCCAGCCGCAGCTGTACCGGCCATTGAGAGAGGCGGCTGGGCACGCCGATGCCGGTTGGGACGCTGGAGGGCTTTGTGATGACCGCGGCGCGCGCGCCGGGGCAGCCGCAGGGCTGCGCCGCCTGTTTTGCGGCCTGCACAGCGCTGTGATCGTACGGCATGGCCTCGCGCTCTTCAAAAGAGATCGCGCCGGTGGGGCAGGCGGGCAGACAGTCGCCCAGGCCGTCACAGTAGTCTTCGCGCAGCAGGCGGGCTTTGCCATTTATCATGCCGATCGCGCCCTCATGGCAGGCGGCGGCGCACAGGCCGCAGCCGTTGCACAGCGTTTCTTGGATATGGATGATCTTGCGTTTCATAGATATTCCTCCTGAAAAAGGGCCGCCTGAAAGCCGTCCCGCGTTCGGGGGGCAGGCTGAAAAAGCGGAATGCCCGTCTGGTTTTGCAAACGGCGGCCCGACGTTAAAAATATGAGAAGGCAAGCAAAAATTCCGGTGTTTTTTGTTTTGTCGGCGCCCAGTGGTTGTGAAAATATGATCCTTCTGTTTTTAAACAAGCCCAAAAGGTGCGGGTATGATGTGCGGTAACAGGAGAAACCGCTGCCCCGTTGGGGGCTCTCTGCGCGTAGGGCTGTCAGATGCGTTTGAAAACCACAAAAGGCGCCCGCTTTTTACACTTTAGAAAGAATTTTCCCTTCTGGTATGCGGAACAGTTGCGGCCCCTGTGCTTTTGTATGCACTGTAGGCCAAACTGTCAGCTTCAAACCACTGCTTTTTACGCCGCCGCGCCTCTTTGCAAACGGGGTTTTTGATTTGGACAGGCGAAAGAGGAACAAAGGCTTTCTCTGTGTAAAAGGGGGCCCCTTTGCGGCGTTTGAAAAAGTTGGCGTTTATCCTTGCTCTCAGGGCAAACGGCGCGGCTAGGACAGGGACAAAAGGCAACTTTTTAAAATGTAAGCGGGTCTACGGGCAGAAACCTTATTTTTTACTTGCTTTCTATCAAGCAGTATCCTATACTCAAGAGAAAAAGTCTGTTGTTTTTACAACAAAAGGATGGAAAATGAAACCATATAAAGAATTTTTGGCGCAGCTGCCGCTGTTTGGCGGCGTCGACCAAGACAAAATAGAACCGCTTATAAAGGCGCTGGGGGCACAGACAAACCGTTTTGTGAAGGACGAGACCCTGCTTTGGGCGGGCGCGGAGGCGGAGCGCTTTGGGATCATACTGGAGGGCTGCGCCCAGGTGCTGCGGGAGGGAGAAGCCGGTGATCGCGCAGTTGTGACCCAGCTGGAGGCCGGCGAGCTTTTTGCAGAAGTATACGCCTGTGTGGGTAAAAGCAGGCTGCCTGTCTCGGTGCGGGCGCTGTCAGACGGGGCGGTATTATGGCTGAGGCCGGACGCCGAAAACGCCGCGGCTGCCGCACCGGGAGAGGCGGCAAAGTTTTTTGGCAATTTGGCCGCGATACTGGCCCAAAAAAATTTATTGCTGGGGCGGCGCATCGGCCACCTTACCAAACGGACGACCCGGGAAAAGCTGCTCTCTTATCTGAAGGAGCAGGCGCAGGTTGAGGGAAAGGCGTTTACCGTGGCGCTCACCCGCCAGCAGCTGGCCGATCATCTGTGCGTAGAGCGCAGCGCCATGTGCGCGGTGCTCTCTAAGCTGCGGCAGGAAGGCGTTTTAGAGGTACAGGGCAAAAATTTTTTACTGAAATGCCCTGATGAAGGGCAGTAAAACACAAAAACCTGCGGGGCCTGCGGCTTGCCCAAGCCGGCGATTTATGATAAACTTTAGAAAATTGGTAAGGGAGTACGGGATATTGGACGCGGTGTATCAGGCTTTACTGAGTATTAAGGATTTTTTATGGGATTATCTGCTGATTTTTCTGCTTTGCGGCACAGGTATCTATTTTACGGTACGGCTGCGGTTTGTGCAGCTGAGAAAGTTTAAAGAGGGGGCGCGGACGGTTTTCGGCGGATTCCGCCTCAAGGGGGCGGCCGCAGGTAAAGAGGGGATGTCTCCCTTTCAATCGCTGGCCACGGCGGTGGCCGCCCAGGTGGGCACCGGCAATATCGCGGGCGCGGCAAGCGCCATTGCGGCGGGCGGCCCGGGCGCGATTTTTTGGATGTGGATCTCGGCTTTTTTTGGCATGGCGACCATCTATTCAGAGGCGTCGCTGGCACAAAAATATAAAGCGCGGGATGAAGACGGCGAGGTGACCGGCGGCCCGGTTTATTATATCAAAGCGGCTTTTCAAGGTAAATTCGGCACGTTTCTTGCGGGTTTTTTCGCGGTATCCCTGATTTTGGCCCTGGGCTTTATGGGAAATATGGTGCAGTCCAACTCTATCGGCAACGCCTTTGAAACCGCGTTTCATCTGCCGGGGTGGGCCGTGGGGCTGGGCTTGGCCATAGCCGCCGCTTTTGTGTTTGTGGGCGGCGTAAAAAGGCTTGCCAGCGTGACCGAAAAGATCGTGCCCATTATGGCGATCTTATATGTAGCGGGTTCTCTGCTGGTCATCGGGCTGAATTATACCCACATTTGGCCCGCCGTCTCTTCTATTTTCGTCGGTGCTTTTCAGCCCCAGGCAGTGGGCGGCGCCATTGTGGGCGTAGCGCTGAAAACAGCCATCCAAAAAGGCGTGGCGCGCGGCCTTTTTTCTAACGAGGCGGGCATGGGCTCTACCCCTCACGCGCATGCGCTGGCAAAGGTGGAACATCCCTGCGATCAGGGCGCGGTGGCGATGGTGGGCCTGTTTATCGATACTTTTGTTGTGCTTACCATGACGGCGCTGGTGATTTTAACATCAAACAGCTGGGCGGCGCAGTATCTGGCTGACGGGCCCGGAAAAACCGACGCGGCGGCACTGGCCCAAAGTGCTTTTCAGGATACGCTGGGCGACGCGGGGCTTTGGTTTATTGCGGTATGTATGCTGTTTTTTGCATTTTCAACCATCGTCAGCTGGTATACCTTCGGCAAAATCAACGTGCAGAAGCTGTTTGGCAAAAGGGCCCTGTTCATCTATTCGGTGCTGGCTGTGGTTTTTGTCTTCGCGGGGGCGCTGGTAAAGGTGGATTTTGTCTGGAACATGTCCGACCTGTTTAATGGCCTGATGGTGATACCCAATCTGGTGGGTGTGCTGGCTTTGAGCGGGGTGGTGTGCAGGCTGGATAAAGAACATGACCTGCTGAAAAAGACGCGGAAAAAACAGCGGACGACAGATTGACCGGCGTTTTTGCAAAGCGCAAATACTTTTCAGGAAGCGGCACTTGATAAGCCGCGGCGTTTTGTAAAAAAGGCGGCGGAGAAACGGAAAAACACTTTGCTGCCGCAGTATGAGAAAAGCTTTGCGCAGGGCGCCGCCGCATAGCCTGAGAGACGGCGCGGGAGCGAACGCCCCTTTGACAGATATGTTTGACGTTTTTACAAATGAAAAGCCCTCGCTTTGCAGTATGTGCACAAAGCGAGGGCTTTGGTCTGGGCTTTAAAGGCCTTGAAACAGAGAGAAAGCGCGGACGGGGTCATAAAAGGGCGGGGTCATATACGGCGCGCGCCCCCCCGATGTATTTGGGACGCACCCTTGCGGCGGTAAGATGCGCGCCGCCGATATGGCTGATCTGCAGACGCACCGGCACCGCCACCTCATCCAGATGCATCCCAATAAAGGTGTCGCCGATATCAAGCCCCGCCTGCGCTTTTACATGCTCAACGGCGGCGGGCTGTTCAAAGGCCGCGTAAGCGGCGGCGGCAAAGCTGCCGCCCGCTTTTTTTTGCGGCACCGCGTTGACGATAGGCAGCCCGGCTATTTTTGCATAAGCAGTTTCAACAATGAGGGCGCGGTTGAGATGCTCACAGCACTGCGCCGCCAAAAAAATGCCGTTTTCTTTTAAAACAGACAGGATACCCGCCAGAACAGACCGGGCGGCCTCTTCGCTGCTGTTCTGGCCGATCACCCCGCCGGCGATCTCGCTGGAGGAACAGCCTGCCACCATAAGGTCTCCGGCCGACAGGCGCGCCTGTGCAAGCAGCTCGGCCGTGGCTGTCTGGGCCTGCAAAAAAAGTTCATTTTGCACGATTATCACCTTCCTTTTTCAGTATAGAGCCGGTTTTTCAAAAAATCAAGCGCGAAGAAAGGCGTAAAATGGAAAAGATATTGACAGTATCACAAAAAATAACGTATTATTATAAAATAAGAAGCGTAATTTTTTGCCAATCCGCGCCGAATAGTTGGCTTGGGTAAAAGGAGAACCGCCGATGCGACAGGATACGCCCAAAGAAGAACGAGCGGGCCAAGCTTTTAGAGGGCGAAGGGGCCGCCTTTCGCTCAAGACGAAAATGACGGGCAGTATGCTGGTGTTTTCCATCAGCGCGCTTTTGGTACTGTGGTTTGCTTTTTATCAGGTGCAGGTCACGCTGCGCCAGTCGGACACACGGTCAAACATTTATTATGGGCTGAATGAATTTGTAGACGGTTTTACCGTGATGCGCGAGCAGCTGAACGCATATATCCGCAGCGGCGGCAAAGACGCGGCGGCGCTGCACGCCTGCAACGCCGCCGCCGCCGGGGCGGAAACCTTTTTGGATACCGTCCCCGCGGACATTGACAGGATGAGCGAGGAACAATACCTGTTGCAGCGCGCTTTAAAAAACAGCTATGAAGTATACCGGCAAAAAAAGAACAGCGTTTTGGCGCGGCTTGGCACGGCCAGCCACCACGCGGCAATGGAGGACTATTACCAGTATGTGGCGCCGGGCGGCGAGTATATTGAAACCTATGCACGTCAGCTTTTGCGCCAGGTGCTGCGTGAGGACAAAAGCTTTTTTGAGGCGCGCCGGCATGAAACACAGCTGTTTTATCTGGCGTGTATACTATTGGCGGTGTTGCTTTTTTTGGGAACGGGCATTTTGCTCTATCATATGCTGGCGGGGATGGTACGTCCGATTTTAAAGCTGTCAAAGGCCTCAGATGAGATCTCACAGGGGAATTTTGACGTTGAGGACGTAACGGTGAAGAACCGGGATGAGCTCTCTCGTCTGGCCCTGGCGTTCAACAACATGAAGCGTTCTATGAAAGCTTATATCGAGACGCTGCAGGAGAAAAACCAGATCGCCCAGCGCCTGCATCAGGCGCAGATAGACACGGTTGAAGCGCAAAAACGTATGGAACAGGCAAAAATGGCGCAGCTGCAAAGTCAGATAAACCCTCATTTTCTGTTTAATACGCTGAACGTGATTTCACGCACCGCCCGGCTTGAAAAAGCACCCCAGAGCGAAAAGTTGATTTTATCTTTGGCACGGCTTTTTCGGCACAGCCTGAAGACCGACGGCGGCCTTGTGACCGTCAGACAGGAGATGGATCTGATCGACGATTATATGTCGATCCAGCAGACGCGTTTTGGCAGCCGGGTGGGGCTTTTGTGGCGCGTGAGCGGCACGCTTGACCCCGAGACGGAAAGGATGCCCACCTTTTTGTTGCAGCCGGTCGTTGAAAATGCCATTATCCACGGGCTTGAGCCGAAAATCGACGGCGGTTCTATCCGGGTGCGCATTCAAAAAAGAAACGGCTTTTTGGTGGTGATCGTCAGCGATAACGGGGTGGGGATGGATCACGAGACGCTGCAAGGGCTGATGGACGCCGCCCGGCCTGTGAGAGGCGACGTCAGCGGCATTGGCGTATCCAACGTGGCGCAGCGGCTAAGGTTGTTGGGCGCGCCGGACGGGTTTACCATTCACTCACGCAAGGGGCGGGGTACCAGCGTAAAGCTGCGTATCCCGTGTGAGGATAACATGATCCACCATTTACAGGAAGGGGAATAGAGAGATGTTAAAAGTATTGATAGCAGATGACGAATTGATTGAACGGGAGACGATGCGTGATATTTTGACAGAGCATTTTGGGCATATGGCAGATATTCGGCTGGCGGAAAACGGAAAAGCGGCTATGGACATTGCCTGTTTGTGGAAGGCAGATATTGTTTTGATGGATATTGAAATGCCGGGCACCAACGGTTTGGAGGCGGCGCGGGTGATACGCGACCAGAGGCCGGAGTGCAAGGTGATCTTTGTCACGGCCTACGGGCTTTTTCACTATGCCCAGGAGGCCGTGAAATTAGGGGTGTCGGATTATATTTTAAAGCCCGCCGAGGACAGCGAGATCGTAGCATCGGTACAAAAAGTGATCGACAGCATCGAGGCCGGGCAGGCCGGAGGTGAGCCCCCTGTACAGGAGGAAGAACACGGTGTTGATAAGACCACGCGCATCATGCGTCAGGTGGACACCTATCTTCACAAAAATTATATGCATGACATCTCGCTGGATTCTGTGGCGCAGATCATCAATTTCAGCCCCTTTTATTTCAGCAAGCTGTTCAAACAGCATTTTAAAACGAATTTTATCGATTATCTTACCGATATCCGCATCACTACCGCAAAAGAGATATTGAAAGACCCGACCAAAAGCGCGAAGGACATCGGCATTATGGTAGGATATACAGACCCCAACTATTTTGCGAAAATATTCAAAAAAAAGACGGGGATGACGCCGACAGAATACCGCAACCATGTATAAAAGAAAAAGGATGGCCTGCGGCCTGCTGTGCCTGAGCCTGCTTTTTGCCTGCGGCTGCGGCCAAATGACGCCGGCGGAGACAAAGATCGTGCTGCGCTATGCCGAGAGCCATGAAGAGGACCACCCCGCCGCGCAGGCGGCGCAGGAGTTTGCACGGCTGGTAGAGGAGGAGAGCGGCGGACGGATACAAATACGCGTCTATCTGGACGGGGCGCTGGGTACAGAGGCTGAAGCCTTGGCGCAGGTGCAGCTGGGCGGGGTGGATTTTACAAGCGTGAATGTAGACGCGCTGAAAAGCGCCGCCCCGGAGATAGAGGTGCTGCAGCTGCCCTATCTGTTTGAAAATGCTGAAAAGATGTGGGATCTGCTGGACAGCGATACCGGGCAGGAATATTTGGATATGCTTACGCAGGACGTGATCGGGCTGGCCTATTTTGACGGCGGACAGAGGCATCTGTACGCCCGAAGCCCGTTGTCTTCGCCCGCCGACGTCAAGGGCCGGCGCCTTTTTACCGGCTCTGAAGGCTTTTTTACCCAGCTGCTGACGCTTTTGGAGGCGCAGCCAATGTATGGGACGGAGGAGGACATAAAATACTCTTTGGCGGCCCGTTCTGCCGACGGCGGGGAGAGCGACCTGTATACTTACTATGCAAAGGGGATATATAAAAGCGCCCCGTACCTGCTGCTGACGGGCCACAGCCGAAGCCTTGCGGTGATGATCGTCTCTTCCTATACCATGCAGCAGCTCCCGCCAGAAGATCAGGCCCTGATAACCGCTTGCGCGCGCCGCGCCGCTTATTATGAGCGCGAGGTTTGGGCCGGGCAGGAAGAAGCGATTCGCCGTGAACTAAAAGAAAAAGGCGTGGTTTTTACCAAAATGACCGCCGACGTCCTGGAGGATTTTCGACTGTTACTGCAGCCGTTGTATGAAAATATGTCACAAGAAGAACAAAAGGCGGTGACGCGCATTCGACAGGCGCTGGAGACGGATGGCTGAAAAAAACAGAAGGACCGGCTTTGACCCGTGGTGACGCAAATGATGACCCTGCCGGATAATATAAAAACAGCCGTAAAATAAAAACGCTGTACCGTGGTTATATGGGCTGTTTTTGCTTTTTTTGAACGCGCCGCTTTGCGGCAAAAACACTGAGGATACGGCGGTAAAAGCTTTTTTCAGCCGTAAAAGTTTCTGTGGCCGGCATTTGTGCTGTGCGCCATGCGTATGCAAAGCGGGACAGGCCGATGCGGGTATGCTCAGGGTACAAATCAACCTGAACGGCCGGAGAAAAACCAAGTCTGGCTTTGGAAAAGAGGAAGGCAATGGAACTGCTTTTTAAAATTTGCAGCGGCGCGTCGATAGGCATTATCGTGGGCTTTTTGATTGGCGGCGTCAAGATGCGGGTTGGAAGAAGATCTTATTCAGAAAAGCAGATCGCGTTCAGCAAAAAATGCATCAGAAAAGTGGCCGGGGTCTTAAAATATGTCACGTTTGCACTGTTGTCAGTGGGTTTTATCTGGTGCGTCTATTTTCTGCTTCTCGGTATTATCAAGCCGCAGCAATCGGACTATGCAAACAATATGGCGGAGCTGATCGTCGCTGTTTTGACAGTGATCTCTATCATCTTTGCCTTTGTGGAGTTTATAAGAAGGACCGATGATAAAGAGTGAAGGTGACCGCCCTTACGGCGCTGTTCTTTTT
>JAUNTE010000076.1 GCA_030538855.1 Oscillospiraceae bacterium | reverse complement strand
GCTTGACAACATCAGCATGGCGCTGGCAAGCCTTTGGTCAAACAAGCTGCGCAGCCTGCTCACCATGCTGGGCATTATCATCGGCATCGGCGCGGTCATCGCCATCGTCACGGTCGGCCAGTCACTCACCGGGTCTATCAGCGATTCCATGCAGAGCCTCGGCGTCAGCAACGTCACCGTCGGCCTCACTTCAAAATCAGACGGTGCCGATACGGGCATGGCGACCGGAGGCGGCGTTGCCATCCGTATGTTCGGCATGGCGCAGCCGGACGACGAGGACCTGATAACCGACGGGATGCTGGCCGAATATCGCGCCGTCTTTGCCGACGCGCTCTCTTATATCTCGCTCAGTGAAACTTTGGGCAGCGGCACGGCTGCACACGGTACTGCCAGCGGTAACATCATGGTCACCGGCGTCAACCCCGAATATCTCAGCGCAGAGGGTCTGTCCCTTACTGAAGGCCGTTTTGTCACCGATGACGACACTGAAAAGCAGAGAAAGGTCTGCGTGATCGCGGACACGCTGGCTGAAACCCTGTTTGGGCCTATGGCAGACCCTATCGGACAAAAGGTCGATCTCACGGTGAATAACCGTGCGTATACCTTTTATGTCGCCGGTGTTTATCACTATGAAGAAGACGGCGCCGCCAACCTCTTCAGCAGCGAGGCCACCTATCCGGTCTATATCCCCATCGGCACGGCAAAACAGCTTGGCGGCAGCGCCAAGGGCTATCAAAGCTTTACCGTCGTGGGGTCTGACCCATCCAATAATAAAGCTTTCATCAGCGCCACTGAAAACTTTTTTGCCAGCTACTACACCCGCAACCAAAGCTGGACGGTGACAGCCTCAAGCCTTGAAAGTATGATGAACACCATGACCGAAATGCTTTCCACCGTCTCCATCGCCATCGCGGCCATCGCGGCCATCAGCTTACTGGTGGGCGGTATCGGCGTCATGAACATCATGATGGTCTCCATCACTGAGCGCACCCGTGAGATCGGCACCCGTAAAGCTTTGGGCGCGCCGGGTTACGCCCTGCGGCTGCAGTTCATCACCGAGGCGGTGGTCATCTGCGCTATCGGCGGCCTTATCGGGGTGGGCGTAGGCGTGGGCCTTGGGGCGGCGGGCGCGTCGCTGCTGGGGTATGCCGCCCGGCCCTCTATCGCCGCTATTCTGCTGGCCGTGGGCTTTTCTATGGCTATCGGCGTCTTTTTCGGGTATTATCCCGCAGGGAAAGCCGCCAAGCTCGACCCCATCGAGGCGCTGCGGTATGAATGATCTTTAAGCCCGTCGTATCAGGCGCATAGGAGACCCTGTCCCCCGCATTTATCACGGCTGATAAGCCGCCGCCCGCTTCATCAAAAGGATATTTTAAACAGAGGGCTGCCGTACGGCAGCCCTCTTGTCTATATATCCGTCTTCTTCGGTGTGTACCGGCGCGCCGCCCGGCGCAGGTCTTTTGCCGTCACAGGGCAATAGGCAAATGATGTACGCCTTGCGCAAAGGCCGCAGTATCGCGCCTTTTAGGCTTTATCCGCGCCGGTGAGGGGCAGAAAAAAGCCGCCCCTCTGCCGCACGCTGCGGCCCCACAGCGGCTGCCGACGCGCCGCAAGGGCCGTTTTCCCTATGGCGCACCCGCCGTCTATAACGGTCAGCACACGTTTTTCGTCCGCAAAAAGGCCGTTGACAGAGGAGGCGGCCGCCCCGTTTTTGCTTTCCGGTCAGTTGGCCGCGGGCCTTTGCGCTTTCTCTGCGGCCCTTTTGAACGGCACCAGTTTGGTGCGGTCAAGCGCCATCATGATAGCCGGTACGAGGATGAGCTGCAATACGATACCCGGGACGGCGTTCAACAGCGCGCCGCCGATAAACGCCTGAAAGGTAAACGCATTGCCGCCTATCCCCAAAAGTACAAACTGCGCGGTGCCCCACACTGCGCGGCCCGCGGCCATCGCGGCCAGCAGGCAGCCATACAGTGCCTTGAGACACTGCCAGCGGGATCTTTCATACAAAAAGCCCGCCACAAATGCATACGCCGCCAGTTCAAAGGCCATGGCGAGGGCAATAGGATACATCGGCGGCATACCGAATACAGTCGAGCGGAACAGCGGCAGCACAAACGCCATGGGAAGGCCGTATTTCCAGCCGCAGACCAGCGTGCATAAAAACACAGGCAGATGCATGGGCAGCAGCATGTTGCCGATTTGCGGTATCTGCCCGGTAAATATGGGAAGCACCATCCCAATAGCGAGGAACATCGCCGTTAACGTCATATTTTTTATGTTGTTTTTCATAAAGCTGTCTCCTCATGCCTCCCGCCCCATCAGAGGCTCAAACGGGGAGCCTTATATTTCGATCAGTTCATATCCTTTGCCGCCAACTCCCAAAGCGGCGGACGCTTCAATGGTGAGCGCGCCATTGCGGCTTTCCACCCGCTCAATAAAATGGCTGCGGCCGGGGTCATCGGAAGCATAGACCAAATCTAGACAGGCCTGATCGATCGCAACGGGATCGAGTGAAGCCAGAATGCCAATATCAGCCATACAGGGGTCTTCGGCCACCGCGCAGCAGTCGCAGTCCACCGACATATTCTTCATTACATTGACAAAGACCATATTATCGCCAAAGCAGGCTGTAACAGCAGACGCCGCATCCGCCATAGATTCCAGAAACGCATTCTGTTCTGTTGACCACATTTCCTCCGGCTTTCCCGCCCCGTGGATGTATGCCTTCCCGGCGGCGGAGGCGCAGCCAATGGACAGCTGCTTGAGGGCGCCGCCAAAGCCCCCCCATGGGATGGCCCTTGAAGTGGGACAGCACCAGCATGGAGTCATAATTCACCATGTTCCTGCCCACATAATCCTTTTTGATTCTTTTACCTTTCGGAATAGAAAGCGCCAAATCCGGCCCCTCGGCATCCAGAATATCCACCTCAAAATATCTGCTCCATCCGTGCTTTTCCATGGTGGCCTTGTGTTTTTCGGTAGTATTGCGTTCTCCTTCATATGCGGTATTACATTCCACTGCCGTTCCGTCCACGGCGTCAATGATGGGTTTCCAGAACGCAGGCGGCAGAAAATTCTGATTGCCCGGCTCGCCGGAATGCAACTTCACGGCAACTTTCCCGGGCAGTTCCTTTCCCACGGCGCGATAGAGCTCAACTACTTTTTCAGGGGTGATCTCTTTTGAAAAATAAACCTTTGCTTTCATCACGGTTCCTCCTGTTCAAATCCTGCTTTTTAAATATTTTCCGGTGATGCTCTGCGGGTTGGCGGCAACCTCGCCGGGCGTTCCGGTTGCGACAATACAGCCTCCGGCCGCGCCGCCGCCCGGCCCCATATCGATCAGATAATCGGCGTTTGCAATGACATCCAAATCATGCTCGATCACAATAACGGTAGCGCCGTACGCCACCAACCGGTCAAAAACCGACAGCAGGGTACAGACATCCAGCGGATGCAGGCCGATGGTGGGTTCATCAAATACAAAAACCGTCCCCGCCTGCTGCCTGCCCATTTCAGACGCCAGCTTCAGCCGCTGGGCCTCGCCGCCGGACAGGCTGGGCGTTTCTTCGCCAAGGGTAAGATAACCCAGGCCCAAATCCTGCAAAACCTGCAGCCGCTGGCTCACCGTTTTCAAATCTTCGCACGCCGTCAGTGCCTGCTTTACATCCATAGCCATGATCTCCGGCAGTGAATATTCTTTTTCAGCCTTATTTTTGCGCTTGATTTTTTCCGCTTCGCCGGCATATCTTGAGCCGCGGCATTCCGGGCAGGTTATCTCCACATCCGGCAAAAACTGTACATCCAGGCTGATGCTTCCCGTTCCATCACAGGTTGGGCAGCGCAGCCTGCCGGTATTGTAGGAAAAATCGCCCGCTTTATATTGCAGCGCTTTGGCATGCGGCGTCCTTGCATAGATTTTTCGCAGTTCATCATGCACGTTTGCATAGGTGGCCACGGTTGAACGCACATTCACACCAATGGGCGTTGCATCGATCAGCTTGACCCTGCGTATCTGCTCCGCTGTGATCTGCTTCACATGGCCGGGAAGCTTTCTCCCTGCAATGGCAGCTTCCAAACCGGGGATCAGGCTTTCCAGTACCAGCGTTGTTTTACCCGAGCCGGACACCCCGGTTATGACCGTCAGCCTGCCTTGCGGAATATCGGCCTCCAGCGGTTTTACCGTATGAATTTCACCAGTTGACAAATGGATTTTTCCCAAGTCAAACAGTTCCTCCGGTACAACCTGCTTCCTCATCCGGCTTCTATATTCGCCGGAGAGAAACGGGCCGATCTGAGAAACCGGGCTCTTTTTTATGGCGGGAACGGTACCTTGTGCGATCACCTGCCCGCCTTCCGCGCCCGCCTGCGGCCCCAGTTCCACGATCCAGTCCGCCTCTGACAAAATCTGTGTATCATGATCTACCAGCACTACGGAATTTCCGTCAGCGATCAGATCCCGCATCACACCGGTCAGGCCAACGATATTCGATGGATGCAGGCCAATAGAGGGCTCGTCCAAAACATATAAAACACCGGTCGTACGGTTCCGCACCGCCCGCGCCAGCTGCATCCGCTGCCGTTCTCCGGTAGAAAGGGTGGCGGCGGCGCGGTCAAGGCTCAGGTACCCCAGCCCCAGATCCATCAGCCGCTTGGCCGCCGCCTGAAACGATTCGCAGATTGCCTCGGCCATGACCCGCATTTCCATGGGCAGAGAACCCGGCACTTCATCTACCCACGATACCAGCTGTCCCAGCGGCATTTTACAGGCTTCCTCCAGAGAGATCCCCCGCAGCTTCGGTCTTCTCGCCGCGGCACAAAGCCGGCAGCCGCCGCATTCGGGGCATACCCCCTGCTTTAAATATTTTTCCACCCGTTTCATGCCCTTTTCGTCTTTTACCTTGGCAAGGGCGTTTTCCACCGTGTAATTGGCATTAAAATAAGTAAAATCCAGTTCACCCGCCTGGTTGCTGCCGTTTTTGGGTTTATAAAAAATATGTTTTTTCTCTGCCGGGCCGTGAAAGACGATCTCGCGTTCCTTTGCAGTCAATTGGGAGAAGGGCACGTCGGTACGTACGCCCATAGCACGGCATACGTCCGTCATCAGCGACCACATCAAAGTATTCCACGGCGCGACCGCCCCCTCATCAATGGTCAGGGATTCGTCCGGTACCAGAGTATCCTGATCAACGGTGCGCACCACCCCGGTACCCCCGCAGGTGCGGCAGGCTCCCTGGCTGTTAAAGGCCAGCTCCTCCGCCGAAAGACCGAAAAACCGCTCGCCGCATTCGGGGCAAACCAGTTCATGACCTGCGGCCACCGCCAAAGACGGCTGCAGATAGTGCCCATTGGGGCAGCAATGGCTGGCGAGACGGGAATACATCAAACGCAGGCTGTTCAAAAGCTCCGTACCCGTTCCAAAAGTGCTGCGGATGCCGGGCACGCCGGGGCGCTGATGCAGCGCCAGCGCCGCCGGTATATAAAGCACTTCATCCACCTCGGCCCTGGCCGCCTGTGTCATCCGGCGGCGGGTATAAGCAGAAAGCGCGTCAAGATAACGCCTTGACCCCTCGGCGTACAAAACCCCCAGCGCCAGCGACGATTTACCCGAACCGGACACACCGGCGACGCCGACGATCTGATTCAATGGGATGTCCACATCAATATTTTTCAGATTATGTACCCTTGCATGACGCACTTGGATCTTGTTGGGGGCCCTGTTTTTTCGTATCGGGTCGTTTACCTGCTGCCTGTCCATCTTCCCTTCACCAGCCCTGTCCTTTTACTTTTTATCATATTCTTTTATTATATCATTTTCAATCTCCCGTATCACCCTGGCCGGGACGCCTGCGGCAACACAATTATCTGGAATATCTTTTGTGACGACGGCGCCTGCGGCAATTACAACATGATCGCCTATGGTGACACCGGGCAAAATGGTGGCATTGCCGCCGATCCACACATCGCTGCCAATGCTGACAGGCTTTGCAACGGCAAGGTGTTTGCGGCGGCCAAGGGGTGAAAGCGGATGGTTCACTGTGGTAATCAATGTGTTTGGGCCGATCATAACATACTCTCCAATTCGAACCGGCGCAACGTCCAAAATCGTCACGTTATAATTTGTGAGAAAATTTTTACCCACATAGATATTGCCGCCATTATCACAGTTAAAAATTGGCAGGATGATGGCATTTTCTCCGACAGATCCAAACAGAGTTTGAATAGCTGCTGCTCGCTGCCCTGTATTTTGCATGGGAATGGCGTTCAGCTTCCGGCACCCTTCCAACGCACGGTTTTTCACGCCGTCCACCTCCGCATCCCAAAAATCATATTCCAATCCGGCATTCAATTTTTCAAGTTCTGTCATATTTATCATCTGCCTTTCCTTTTTGGGCCCGCGGCAGTTTCTTCAAGAACTTGATTGATGATCAGTACGGCGTCTTTGACTTTCATGCCGCATTGAAACGCCTTTGGGCTTTCGCCGTGCAAAATTTCCCGGCAGGTGACGCCGCCGTATTCCTTTTGAAAAAGCTCTGCGGCGCGGCATACCTTATCGTAGGTCTGCTGCCGTTTAGCGCCCGTGCCGGGTGTACCGTCGCTGGTATAAAAACTGATGATGGCAGTGGCCGCGGTAAGCGCGCCGCATACATCCCGCATCCCGCCAAAACCACCGCCGAATCCTTCCATCATCCGGCACGCTGTTGTTTCATCAATCCCCATATCTTTTGCGTAAGCACAAAATACCGCCTGCGAGCAAGTAAAGCCTTTTCTATAAGCCTGGCCCGCCGTTTTTAGTTTGTCCTCCATTGCGCTCCCTCTTTCTCAGCGGTAAGACTTTTCATAGATCTCCAGGTAGTCCGCATCCGACAGTGGCAGCGGATCCGCGGTAATATCACCGCCCAGCACTTCGTGGATCCTCTGCGGGTACAGCTTCAATTCCTCTCTGGTGATCCCCGCCTCGCTCATTTTAAGGCCGGCGCAGCCGACAGAGGCGATCAGATCATCCAGAGCCTTGATGAAGTCCTTGCCGGAAGTAGGATTCTCGACGCCCATTGCTCTTGCCATTTTCATCATGGGTTCCTCGGCGGCTTTCTTCTCCGCAAAGAAATCGTAGTAAGCGTGGGCCGTCATAATCAAACCTGCCCCGTGTACCAAATCCTCATGATAGCTGCCCATGACATGCTCAATGGTATGGGCAGAGGTGCAGAGCATATAGTAGCCGGCAAGGGTGTTGGCAAGCGCCATATTTTCGCGGGCTTCCCTGTTACCGCCGTCCTTGTATGCAGCCGGCAGATATTTTGCAATCAGCTCGATCGCTTTGAGAGCGAACATTTCACCCATGGGATGCTCGTTTTTATTGATTACACTTTCGGAAGCGTGGAAGAAGGCGTCCATCCCCTGATACGCGGTAAACTTCGGCGGTACGCCCAACATCAGATCGGCGTCTACCACAGAGAGGGTCGGGAACATGGAAGGGAAGAAAATGCCGGTTTTCTCTTTTGTTTCATCGTTAGAGATGACAGCGACAATATCGACCTCGCTGCCTGTGCCCGCCGAGGTGGTGATGCAGACAATGGGGATTGCCGCAAATCGGGCGTTTTTCTTTCCGCCCTGGCTGCTGAAAGAGTAGTCCCAAATGTCGCCGGGGTTTGTTGCCATCAGCGCAATGCACTTGGCGCAGTCCATTACCGAGCCGCCGCCCAGCGCCACCACAAAATCACAGCCGTTGTCTTTGGCCGCCTTCGTGCCGTCCATCACATTTTCCTTCGTGGGGTTGGGGCGAATCTCGTCAAACAGCGCGTGTTCCACGCCGGCCAAGTCGAGTTCCTTTTCCACACGGGCAAGATAGCCGTACTTTTTCGTGGACTGACCATTCGAGGTCACGATGAGCGCCTTTTTGCCGGGCAGCTTTTCCTCATGCAGATGGCTTAACTGTCCTGCACCAAAAAGTACACGGGCAGGCATGTTGAAAATAAAGTTGTTCATAGTAGAAACCTCCATTTATAATTTTGATTTGTGAACCGGTTTCGCTTACATACTGATTGTAATTTTTTCGGACATTATTTTCACCATTAAATCTTAATGTCTTTTGTGGTAAATTCTCATTTTTGATTTGCAGGCTGTGTTGTCTGCTCCCTTGTAATGTTTTTCAGCCATCCGTATTTTTTGTAGTGGAGAATCGCCGCAGGCACCTTTACCACTTCATCCAAATTGATGATCAGGAATACGGCGACCACCGGGAGACGGAAATAAAACGCGGCAAGGAAGCCGACGGGAACAGCGAATGCCCACATGGTTATGGTGTCGCAGATCAGTCCAAACTTCGAGTCGCCGCCGGCAGGGAAAATGCCGGCAATGGTTGTCATGTTGATGGATTTTGCAATCATGTAGCAGGCACAGAGCAGAAGCATCCATTTCAGATATTCCGTGGCCTGCGGGCTGAGCGCTGTTACTTTCAAAATCAAGGGTGAGAGTGTCACCAACAGAAGGCCGGAAGCGACGCCGCTGACAACCGCCATTTTCCAAAGAAGCCCGCCGTACTTTTTTGCTTGTTTTAAATCTCCCGTCCCAAGTTCATTGCCCACAATGATGCCGCCGCCGTTGGCAAGGCCGGTACAAAAGCTGACAATCAGGTTTTTTACGATATTGGCAATCGAGTTGGCGGCAACGGCATCGCTTCCCAAATGCCCCATGATGACAGAATACATGGTAAAGCCCACGCCCCATACCAGATAATCGCCAAGCATGGGCAGGCTGTATCGCCAATAGTCTTTTGCCAACAGCTTATCAGCCATAAAGCAAAGCCTTACATGTAGCCGCACACGGCCCGCCCGCAGCGACTCTGCATACGCCCATGCCAGTTCCAGCAGTTTTGAAACAGAAGTGGCAAGCGCCGCACCGGCGATCCCCATTTCAGGAAAAAACCAAAGGCCATAGATCAACGCGGCATTCAAAAAGATATTGACCACAACGGCAGTGGAGCCGATAATCATGCTTTTTATGGCGCAGCCGGTATTCTTTAAAATACAAAGATAAATTTGCGAGATACCGGTAAACAGATAAGACGCGGCCACAAGGCGAAGATAAGCCGTGCCTCCGGCAAT
>JAUNTE010000401.1 GCA_030538855.1 Oscillospiraceae bacterium | reverse complement strand
CATGTTCCATATGGTAACATTTGCTTCTTGAGTCGCAGTAGATACATCCGTGAGAACAGCCGCGATATAAATTCATTCCATTTTGCGCGGATAATATCCCTTTTGCTTGAACAAAGTGCATAGTCTTGCCCTCATATTATTTCACGTCACTGAAAAACGCAAAATGGTTTTCAGTTTACTTTGTTCCACCCGGGTGGGGTTGTTCAGATAGATTTCCCGGTGACAGCTCTCGCCGCGTTTCAGGCCGTTTTGCTTTGCAAACCGCGCCATCTTCTCAAAAGAAGCAGGCTCGTCATCAAACGTCCCGATATGCAGCATTTCAATACATTTTCCGTCCGCCATGGTATCAAAGCGAATTTCCTCATACCATGGGTTGGGCTTTTTCTTTTTCACGTTTTCCAATGCCGTACACACCATGTTTTCGGTAATAAAATCCGGCTGACGTATCATAATGGTATATTCCAGTTCCTCCTTCACAAGCCCGTCACGCTGCTTTTGCTTTCGCCATACTCCCTCTAAAGGATAGACCGCAAAATCAGATATGTCTGAAAAAATACCGCCTTTCGCTGCAGCGAGTTTATATCCCATTTTTACAGCATAAGCCAGTGAATACAACGCGGCGACCCTGTTTGAAAAATCCTCATTGTTCGGGCTGCCCTTGCCGCTTATCATGATGTAGTTCTGTATCGGCACGGTAATCAGGGCGGGGTTTTGCTTTACCCCGTACAAATCTTTCTCCTGCTTTTTCCACTCATATTTCATCGATATGCACCTCCTGTTTTAAACTGATGATACAAGATATAACTTGCAGCCTCATGTCAGGTTACATATTTTTTCCGCATAGCGGCTAATTTTTCTTTCACTTGTTCCCGGATACTTTCCGGCTCAAGCACTTCTGCATACTCGGCAAAAGAGAACAAATAACTGTACAGCGCGTCATTGCCGGGTAAATTCGTCTGCACATATAAATTGCCCTGCGCGTCCTCTGTAACCGTCTCTGCAAATTCATCATATACCCGAAACGCCATCTTCTTATCAAACTTTAATTTTACGGCGATGGTATTTTCCATATCTATTGACTTTTCAACAGAATATGTGGAGGGTATCTCATGGGAACAGACATCGGTTTGTATTTCTATATCCCGTATCCGCGTCAATTTAAAAAAGCGGTAGTCATGACGCGTAAGGCAGTAACCATACAAATACCAATCTTTGCTCTTGAACACCAATCTCAAAGGTTCCACCCGCCGCTTTGTGCGTTCTCTGTTACTGCCAAAATATTGAAAACAAATACGATTGCGGCTAAAAATGGCGCGTTTTATCAAATTGAAAACGTCTTGGCCAGAATTATTTTTAACCCAGCCCGAAAAGTCCACTTCAATCCAGCTTGTGGTTTTCAATCGAAATAAGCTTCCCAATTTTATCAGCAGCTCATTTGCATAGTTTTGTTCTGTGGCAGCAATTCCCTGCAAAGCCATTAAAATTTGTTCTTTTTCCTGACCAGACAATAAAGATTTATCCAGAACGAAATCGTCCAGAAGCGCGATACCGCCGCCCTTGCCCTGTACCGCATAAACGGGTATCCCCATACCGCTTATCACATCTATATCTCTGTATATCGTCCTTACAGATACCTCAAACTTTTCCGCCAGTTCGGGCGCGGTAGCTTTCCCTTTATCCAAAAGATAATAGACGATGCGAAATAACCGGCTTTCCTGCATATCCCTCACCTCTTCACTTCATTGTACCTCATAAAGCATGACAAGCAACTG
>JAUNTE010000075.1:828-9178 GCA_030538855.1 Oscillospiraceae bacterium | reverse complement strand
GAAATTTAAAAGTCCGCGCCCTGAAAAAATTTTTTATTTTAACGCGGTGTTTTCACCTCTTGATTTTTTATGGTGTTTGGGGCTTTCGCCCTGCTGCGGCATATCAAAACAAACGGGCCCGTTTTAAATGATATCCCTTATTTTTTACCGGCGGGCCAATGTTTTCAGACGCAAAAGTTGATTTGCGCCTTTTATCCGTGTGTTGCCTTTTTATAAAATAATTTTTTTCTGCGGCATAAAAACCCTCTCAGGGGAAACACTATCACTATCCTGATTTGGAGGTGAGTTCAGATGGAAAATTCCGGTGTAAAATGCAATGTCTGCGAATGTATCCACAATACCGACTGCAATAAATGCAGCCTGCCCACGATTGAGGTTACCCACGAAAAAACCGGCGCTAACGCGGTTTCTGTGCCGCATTTCTGCAAAAGCTACGAGTGCAAATAAGCGTTATCCGGCAAAAGGCCATGAGCAGACGTATATCTGCTCATGGCCTTTTTATTTGTTTTGTTTAGCATAAGGGTAACCGCCGAAAAACAGCCGGATGATTTTGCCGTTAAAGCTGTTTTTGCAGTTCAAACAAACAATCACGGCAAACCGCTTTGTTTTTAAGAAAAATCAATTTGTTTTTTTTGCCGCACAAGGCGCAGCTTTCACTCACCTTACGAATACGCAGGCTGTTTTCTTCCAATAAAATTTCTAAAAGCTCCTGCTGGGCGATATTCAGTTCATCACGGTATTCTTTCGGAATCACCAATCGCCCTAACTTGTCTAAACTTTTTACCATCGTGATTTTATTTGCTTTCATACGGCTCTCCTCTTAGTTGTATATATGTACAGCTGTTTGTAAAAATCGCGTCATGCTACACTTTGCTCATCTTGATAAAAGGATGTGGCTGCTATGAAGACTGACAAAGAATATGGATATGTGACACTGACGCTGGACACCTATTTGAAGAAACGAAATATCAGCCGGTATCAACTTTTAAAAGAGGCTGATTTGCAGCCAACACAGCTCATGAAATATCTTCGCGGTGAAATACAGCGCCCGGACTTTGCGGTTTTGGCCCGCATCTGTTATGTACTTGGCTGCCAGATCTCAGACATTTTGGTTTATACACCGCCGCGCAGCGCCGCTGAGACGGCGCTGCCGCAAAAAGAAACCTCGTGCTAAAAGCTGCATCGTCCCCTCTGCTTTTCTTCATTATAGATGTAGATATATACAACTGTCAACCTGTATTACAGAATGTTACACTTTTGCCAGTGGGAAAGGGATGTGAGACGCAATGTCAGAACACGAACCCTGCGGATATTTTAAATTGGAATTGGACGCTTATTTAAAACAGCATCATATCTCTAAATACCGTCTGCGCCAGGACGCCAACCTGCAGCCGACCCAGCTGCAAACCTATTGCCGGGGTGAGGTGCAGCGTATCGATCTTGCCGTAATGGCACGCATTTGTCATGCGCTGAATTGTGAACTATGGGATATTCTTCATTATATCAAGCCGGAAGCGTGACTTCCGGCTTTTTTATTTGGGTAAATTTTGTAAGATATGTAGCATTTTTTGTTTTTTGAAGCATTGTTTTTTATACTTTTTTGTGATAAAATATAAAAAATAGTCGTGAAACAAATAACGCTGCGGCTGAGGTTGTAAGGTTTATTTTTTGTTGCTCCGCGGTATCGGCCCTTTATCCCCCGCTCCGCAATAAAAAACAGCCGTGAAACAAATAACGCTGCGGCTGAGGTTGTAAGGTTTATTTTTTGTTGCTTCGCGGTATCAGTCCTTTATCCCCCGCTCCGCAATAAAAAACAGCCGTGGAACGAATAACGCTGCGGCTAAGGTTTTAAGGTTTATTTTTTGTTGCTTCGCGGTGTCAGTCCTTTATTCCCCCGCTCCGCAATAAAAAACAGCCGTGGAACAAATAACGCTGCGGCTGAGGTTACAAGGTTTATTTTTTGTTGCTTCGCGGTGTCAGTCCTTTATCCCCCCGCTCCGCAATAAAAAACAGCCGTGGAACGAATAACGCTGCGGCTGAGGTTACAAGGTTTATTTTTTGTTGCTTCGCGGTGTCAGTCCTTTATCCCCCCGCTCCGCAATAAAAAACAGCCGTGGAACGAATAACGATGCGGCTAAGGTTATAAGGTTTATTTTTTGGCACTGTATACCGTAAGCCAAAGTATGGCTTTCGCCATATCATAAAATGAGGGCACAAACATTTATCTCCCCCTTCCTCCACGGGGGCTTTTGGCCCCGACATTGACAGCTACCGTAATAAAATGAGGAAACTCATTTAAAAATAATCATATCTGTAAGGAGATACAGCTCATGCGAACCATTATTGTTGACGACGATGAACTTTCTCTCGCACTATTCAATGAATATTGTCATGAGATACGGGATATTCAACTCACGGGCTGCTTTACAGACCCTACGCAGGCGCTTACGTTTGCCCGCGACCATGTTGTTGATTTAGCCGTACTGGATATTATGATGCCCGGACTTAACGGCATTGAACTTGGCTGGTGCCTGCAGACGCTGTATCCTAATATCGAGCTTATTTTCATTACCTCCAGTGAAGATTTTACGCTGGACGCATACCGGCTGAAGGCTTCGTCTTATTTGATAAAGCCTTTTGACCGTACCACGGTTCTGGAAGCGTTAGAGCGCAGTACCCGCTTATATGACCCTAAGCCCCGCCAAATCTTTATTCGTACTTTTGGGCATTTTGACGTGTTTGTCGATGGCAGGCCGGTTATTTTTTCACGGCAAAAATCAAAAGAGCTGCTGGCGTATCTGGTTGACCGTCACGGCGGCATGGCCACCATGGAACAGATCATGGCTGATTTGTGGAACGACCGGCCCGCAGACGCCTCGGTACGTAACCTGTATCACGCCGCATGGAAAGATCTGCGCAAAAGCCTGGAGGATGCCGGGATCTCTCACATCCTGCTCTCGGCGCGCAATCAAAAATCCGTCAACATCCAAACTTTTGACTGTGACTACTACCGCCTGCTGCACGGCGAAGAGCAAGCCATTGAAGCGTTTCGCGGCGAATATATGACAGATTACGGCTGGTCGGGTTCCACCGCCGCCCACTGTGAAACGATCCAAAAAAAATATGCCCGCCGGCACAGCTTCTCAGGGACGACCACACCCTGACCGGTTGACGTTACCAACGCCTTTTTAAAGCGCGGCCCTTACGGGCCGCGCTTTTTTATATGAAGAAAACCACTCGTCAGGAGAATGGCTCAAAAGAAGGCTTATACCGATGATGTGGAAGTGAGAACCCCGCCAAAGGCCGCAATATCTCAAAGGGAAAAGCAGTGTGATGATCTGCGGGAAGTACCCAAGTTAAAATTACGGGATCTTGAATTCTGGCGCCGAAGGTACCAGGCAGACACAGCAGGAAAGAACGCACAGAAAATTCAAAGATACATCAAGCGGCAGATAGACGGGGACAAGGCAGGAGAAGAATGGCCGACGGACGCTTTCTAAACCCGTCTGCGGGCAGCAGACAACAAGGCCCTGTTCGACAGGCAGCAAGAAACAAACTCTCGCAATTGGCAGACCGTACCTGCGCGGCGTGACGCGTCCGGCTGGTATCAGAGTGCTTTGCCCGCCTATGAAGCACCCAAAGCCGGGGAGTTTTTATTGTATAAAAAACTGTGTGCCGGGCCGCAGATATAAAAGGCGGCCACGGACACCATATGCAGGACGGCGGGGCGACAAAAAACGCTTTTGGGTTTGGGGTGCGGTATTTTTTGCATGGTGAAGCTTCAGGCCGGGTAAGCCTTGACAACTTTTTGAAAAAGCGGCCCGTGTATCCATCGGTTCTTGGCGCTTTTGCAGGCCATAATAAACATCCACGGGTAAAACACATAATATTTCAGATGCGGTCAAATCCCCTGTTCCTCGCCTGTGTGTCAAACGCGTAAGCAGGGGACGTGCCAATCGCGGGGAAACTGTCCCCTGCTGCCCCAGCCGTGCCGCGTGCATCCATGGCAGGCTGTCCTCCCCTCTCATCTTCTTTTTGTTGCTTCTCGCTTCCATTTCACATATTCATATAAAATAAACGCGCTATGTCCTTCAGGCTCTTTCTGTGTGTCCCCTTTTGCTTTTCTTGCTGCGCTGGGGCAGACTGCGCTTTTATGACAGCAAAAGGAGTTTTGATTTTCTCTTTATGGCTTGAGTTTTTTTGAGCCGCACTTTTAATATGTGGTTTTACGTTACAAGAGGGCCCACCGGCGCAGCTGGTGGGCCCTCTTGTAATTTTTCCGTGTCATCGTTACGGGTTTATACTATTTTGGGGCTGCTGCAGGCTGTCTTCGCCCTGTGCCCTCCCGTTTTATTTGGCTTTGCCGGGGCGCCGCAAAAAAAACAGTACCGGCAAATGCTTTTTCTTTTGCGTTTTTCAGGCCGCCGTCCCTTTATTGTGTCTGTGAAGAAAAGGCAGGGAAACATTCTCTCTTCCTGGCGCATAAGATACAGCAGTGATGCAGAATGTGTCGAATTTGCGGCAGTATCACAGGCGCGAAAAAGCTATAAAAGCCGCCTGCGGCCGCTTTGCGCCTACTGCCAACCTTTACGGTTTACAGCCCGCAGATGCGTAGACCTACTTACTGCCGGCGGCAGGCCGCTTACAGACATGAAATGGAGGAGAAAACATTGGCATATTACGGGATAGACGTATCTTACCACGAAGGTGAAATCGACTGGACGCGCGCCGCGGCGGGATGCCCGCGTTTTTGCTTTGTGCGTGCCGGTTATAACAATCAGAATGGAAGCGTTACCGTGGATGCGCGCTTTGCTGAAAACACGGAAGGCTCTATTGAAGCGGGGCTGGACACCGGGCTGTATCTTTACAGCTACGCGCGGACGACCGAGGCCTCGCGCGCTTCTGCCCTTCGCTTTATTGAAATGGCCCGTGGCTATGAGCTGACGATGCCCCTGGTGCTTGACCTTGAAGACGTCAACGTCTACCAGCCTTTGGGCCGGGAGCAAACCACCCGGGTGGCCGCCGTCTTTTTAGAAACTTTGGAAGAGGCGGGCTATTACGCCATGCTGTACAGCAACACTTATTTCGCCAATCATTATATCGATATGAGCCAGCTTTCCGCCTATGATTTTTGGGTGGCGGATTATACCGACTGGCTTTCTTATACCGGCCCGTACGGTATCTGGCAGTATACTGACCGCGGCGTTATCGACGGCATTGAAGACCGGGTAGATTTGAATATTACCTCTAAAGATTATCCGTCCATCATCCGCAGAGCGGGGCTCAACCATCTTCCCGGCGGCAATATCAAAACCGGCAGCCGCGTCTGCATCCGCAGCTGCGCCTCGGTATACGCCCGCACCGGCGAGGCCATTCCGTCCAGCGCAAAACAGCGTCCCTACACTGTGGGCTGCATCCGCAGCAGCGCCGCTTATCTGTGCGGCCTGAAGCAGTGGGTATATCTGCGCGATCTCACTTTAAAATAAAACTGCCTGTTTTTTTAAGGCCGCCCACAGAATATGAACGGCCCGCCGGAAGGGCTGCCCCCGATAACCGTAAAAGCAAAGGCTTACGCCGCAGCAGAAAAGCTGCTGCGGCGTAAGCCTTTAAACCAACGCTATTTTTTCTCTTTTTCAAAAAGGATATAAAGCAGCGCGCAGATCCCCATCAAAATAGGGTAAAACAGGTAGGGCGTCAGCTGAAACGGCGTCAGCCCCACCGCCGCGGCCCCGGCGCAGGCGTACAGCACCTGCGCACCGTAAGGCAGCAGCCCCTGACAGACAGAGGTGAAAATATCCATCAGCGCTGCGGTGCGTTTGGGCGGTATCTCATATTCCTGCGCGATATCCTTTACAATAGGGGCCGCCATCACAATGGCTACGGTGTTGTTTGCCGTTGAAATATCTACGGCTGAACTGAGCAGCGCAATTCCCATCTGGGCCCCTTTTCGGCTTTTCACCCTTTTACGCACGGCCTGCATCAGCCATGCAATGCCCCCGTTCTCTTTGACGATACCGATAATACCCGCTACCAAAAGTGAAATGGCCGTGATTTCATACATGCCCGCAATACCGCTTTTGCCGTCCGGCCCCGTGGCGATCACCGTAAAAATTTCAGAAAACGCGATGGTACCGGTGCCCAGCCCCACCGCTATAGAAAGCACGGTGCCTGTGCCCAATACCGCAAACACGTTCATACCCGCCAGCGCGCCGCCCAGTACCGCCAGATAGGGCAGGATCTGCCAGAAATTATAATCCAGCTTTTCTATCGCGGCATTGCCACCGCCCGCGAAAGCCAGAAATAAAATAAGCGTCAGCACCGCCGCAGGCCAGACGATACGGATATTTTCACGAAATTTATCTTTCATATGACAGCCTTGGCTGCGGGTAGCGGCAATAGTGGTATCCGAGATCATAGAGAGATTGTCCCCAAACATCGCCCCGCACACCACGGCGCCCACGCATATCCCCGGTATCATGCCGGTTTTTTGGCTCAGTTCTACCGCGATGGGCGTGAGGGCCACGATGGTGCCAACTGAAGTGCCCATGGACAGCGAAATAAAACAGCCGATGACAAAAAGCCCGGCCACCGCCACATGCGGCGGCAAAATCGAGAGGCCAAAATTCACCGTGCTGGAGACGCCGCCCGCCGCGGACGCCGCGCCGGAAAACGCGCCCGCCAAAATAAAGATGAGGCACATGACCATGACGTTCTCTTCACCCATGCTTTTTGTAACCGCCGAAAGCTTATGCGCTAACGGCATTTTCGGCTTTTGCAAAAAAGCGATGAGCAGCGCGATCAAAAAAACCGCAATGGCCGGTACCGCGTAAAAATCGTGAAAAAAAATGCCGCCTCCAATAAAGATAAGTAAAAACGCCCCGATGGGCAAAAGCCCCAGCGCGCTGCCCTTCTGTTCCATAGTCTCCCCCTTATTTACGGTTTTCTGCCTTGGATAAAAGCTGATATGGCCGCCGCGGCCCCTATATGATTTGGCCGCCGCTTTTTGAAGCGGACAAGCGGCGGCCGCGCCATATGCTATTTTACAGGAAACACCGGTGAAAATCCAGTAATGGGCCGATTTTCCATCCTGCATTTCTGTTTTTACACCGGGCGCATTTGCCGGGCGGCAAAAAAACAAATTGCCTGCTTCTTCTGCCCTGACAGGAGGCCGTAAGGGCTTACAGGCGGGGCCGCTGCCGCTTTGGGCCGTTTCTCAGTTGATATCTGCAGCAAAATCTAAAAAGCGGCGTATCGAACCGCATTCGATACGCCGCTTTTTTACACGCTTAGGCCCCGCGCAGTCAGCACTGCGGCCTCCAGCGCGGTATACGGAGGGTGCATAAGCGTCACGCAGCCGCTTGCCTGCGCCCTGCGCTGAAGCCTTTGCTCCATATCGCTGCCCTGGGCGACCACGCTGCCCCAAAGCCAGGCTTTTACCGGCTCTTCGGCTTTGCCAAGCTTTTTTGCAGTATCGCACAGCAGCCGGAACAGCGCGTCCGCCCGGCCTTCTAACAGCGCGTTCGCCGCCTCGTCGCCCTGGGCGGCAGCCTGTTCAGGCAAGTGGGCAAAACGGGCAATTTGAGGACGCTCTAAAATATGGTCGTTGATATAAACGTTCAGCTCATTCAATTGTGTCAGGCCCGTCGCCTCTGTAAATAACCTGTAAAGGATAGGACAAAAGGCACGCCCGTCGATATGATCGCCCACCAGACGGAATGTACGTACCGCAATATCATAGGCGCTGCCCTCATCGCTGAGGATATGCCCAAAGCCGCCGCAGCGCAGATAGCTTCCGTCCTCTTTTCTGCCTACCGCGATGGAACCCGTCCCCGCCACCAGGACAATATCCGCCGATGCGCTGCACCGCAGCAGCACCTCGCAGTCGTTACATACGATCAGACGAGTTTTGGCAAAACCCATCTCTTCAAAAATACGGCGGCACTGCGCCTGCGTCTCTTCGCCGTCCACCCCGCTGGCCGCCACACACACACCGGCGCACTCCTGCGGCGCAAGGTTATTTTTTTTCAGCGCTTCCAGCACTAATGTCCGGTAGCGGCTGCGCGCCTCTTCATAACCCTCTACGTTCAGGGTACAGCCCTGCCCAAAATATTCGCCCAATTCCGCGTCGTCCCGGCGCGTCAGCTTCAGCCTTGCAGAGGTACCGCCCACATCCAATCCCGCATAGTACGTCATGGGTCTCATCCCTTCCATTCGGTGCTTCCCTCATCCTGCGCTTTTGTATCAAGGCTTTGATAAAAATCCAAAAGGCGGGGTTCATCACATGCAATACCTTTGGCTTCAGAACCATAAACGCTGACGATCTGAAAAAACAGCAGCGTTTCAAACGGGG
>JAUNTE010000075.1:0-818 GCA_030538855.1 Oscillospiraceae bacterium | reverse complement strand
ATACGGGCTGCCGCTGCCTTTCAGCTTCAGCACCCTTTCCCCTTTGGCCCAGGGGGCGGCCGTCACCACAAAATTATCGCATCCATGCGCTTCACAGTAATCGTTCATCCGTTTCATCCGTTCCAGGTTTTCCGGCAAAAACGGCACCACAAAATTGCATACGCCCGGCGCGATGGTATGGTTTACGCCATGCAGATATTCTTCAAACTCATACGGCGCCGCCGAAACGCTGAGCGTTTCAAGTATCTTGAGCGCCCCCTCTTTGATCATGGGATATCCAGGGCCGTCTGCTATCAGGGTAAAACAGGGCTTTGAGGCCAGCAGCCCGACATGCTTTTCAACAAACTCACAGCAGCGACCGATATTTTCAGGGGCCGCCGCAAAAGCCGCCATCAGCGCCTGGGCCAGCTCCTCTTCTCTTTTTTCTGAAAGCGCGCCCCACGCGCGGCACAGGGCCATCCCCGCCAGATACAGGGTGAGCACGGTGGAGGTCTGCCCTTTCGTTTTGGGGCCGACGGTCTCTTCTCCGCATGCAATAGGCTGGCGCCATTCACAGGCGCGTACCAGCGGACAATCTTCAACGGCGGTGACCGCCACGACCGGAAACCCCTTTTTTTGCAAAACCTTTACGGCTGCCAGCGTTGAGGTGCTGCGGCCTGTCTGTGAAGCTGCAAATACCAGCGTGGACGCCGGGTCAAGCAGACCGGGCAGCGCGGAAAGGCGGGTGGGCGCCAGCGCCTGCGTCTCTAGGCCCAGGGCTTCGGTAAAAAATTCAGCGGCCATCTCCGCCGCGTTCTAAGAGCTGCCGGAGCCCATGA
>JAUNTE010000074.1 GCA_030538855.1 Oscillospiraceae bacterium | reverse complement strand
GTGGGCTGCCCGCTACCGCCAGCCATGAGATCTCACAGCTTTACGGGCTGAAGATACGCACCCGCACCGCCGTGGTCAACGCCAGTATCCTGCCTAAGATGACGGCCACCGCGCTGCTTACCGCCGACAGTATCAAGCAGAGCGGCATTACCGCCCCGCTGATGATTATGCGCAGCGACGGCGGCGTGATGGACCTTGCCCAGATGCGCCAGCGGCCTATTTTGACGATGCTCTCCGGCCCGGCCGCGGGTATCGCGGCCGCGCTGATGTTCGCCCACATATCCGACGGGATCTTTCTTGAGGTGGGCGGTACCAGCACCGACATCTCGGCCATCAAAAACGGAAAAGCCATGATTAAAAGCGCCGATGTCGGCGGCCACCTGACCTATTTAAAAACGCTGGATTCCCGCACTGTGGGCATCGGCGGTGGCTCTATGGTGCGTATGGCACAGGGAAAGGTAACCGCTGTCGGCCCGCGCAGCGCGCATATCGCCGGGCTTTCTTATCTCGCTTTCAGCCCCGCTGAAAAACTTACCGGCCTCAAACCCGAGCTGATACGGCCCATGCCCTCTGACCCTGACGATTATCTGACGGCGGTGAACGGCGCGGGCGAACGGTTTGCGGTAACGCTTACCGACGCCTCCATCGCGGCGGGCATGACAAAGCAAGGCGATTACGCCTTTGCAAACCATGACGCGGTTTGCGCGGCTTTTCAGCAGCTGGGCGCCCAGCTTGGTATAGAGGGCCGCCAGCTGGCGGAAAAGATTTTAGACGCGGCTGCCGGTAAGGTGCGCCCCGTGGTAGAGAGCCTGCTGGAAGAATACCGCCTTGACCCTGAGCTGGTTTCTCTGGTAGGGGGCGGCGGTGGATGCACCGCCGTGGTGCCGTGGCTCAGCCGGGTGGTGAAGATGCGCTATCTCATCGCCGAGAAAGCCGAGGTGATATCGGCTATCGGGGCGGCCATGGCCATGCTGCGGGACAGTATCGAGCGCTCAGTGGTGAACCCGGGGCCGCAGGATATCCTCTCTATCCGCAAAGAGGCGGTGAGCCGGATGCTGGCCATGGGGGCCGACGCCGGTACCGTCGAGGTGCAGACCGAGATCGACGCGGACAAAAATATCCTGCGCGCCATTGTGACCGGCGCGCTTCAAATGGAAAAGAATGCGGCACAGCTCAAGGCGCTGCCGCCGCAGGAGGTGGCTGCGAAAGCGGCCGAGGCTTTCAAAGCCGACGAAAACGAGGTGACGCAGGCGGCGCGTACCCTGGGCCTGACGGTATTCAGCCGCACGCGCAGGGTGAAAAAGCTTTTTGGACTTTTGACCGCCTCTTTCACCGATTACCGGGTGCTGGACGATTTTGGCGTGGTAAAGCTGCAGTGCACCGGGGGCTTTGTAAAAAGTACGGTGGCCGGGCGGGCGCTGGCCGATATTGCGGCCTTTATAGAAGAAAAAGCCGTATACAGTGACGTGGGCATGGTAGTGCCCGAGGTGTTTTTGCTCTACCGCAGCCGGATCGTGGACTATGCCTCGGTGCTGGATTTCAGCCAGATCAAGACGCTGCTTGAAATCGAGCTGGAGGGACTGGAGCAGGACGAACCCGTAGCGGTGCTGCTTCACCCGCGCAAATCCTGAAAACGGGCTTTTTCAAGCGTGCGGCGCAAAAACTGCGCGGTATATTTTATAAAAGGAGTGATCTGTCAGATGACGCCGGATTATATGGAACTTTTAAAAAGAAAAAAGATGACGCTGATCATGAGCCTGCCCGCCAACGACCCCGCCCTTGCCCGCGCCGCGTGGGCAAACGGCGCCGATGTGGTAAAGGTACATATCAACGTACAGCACCGGGCAAGTAAAAATTTGTTCGGCAGCTTTGCGCAGGAGGAAGAGGCCCTCAGCCGGATACTGGCCGAGGCCAAAGGTCCCTGCGGCCTTGTGGCCGGGGGAGATCTGGAGAGCGCCCTGCGCGATTATGAGGCCGCTGTAAAGGCGGGGTTTTCATTTATCTCTCTGTACGCGCGGCATATGCCGTCTCAAATATTGAGCTGTCCGTCCGTCTATAAAATGGCGGCCCTTGACCCCGGCTATACGCTGGAGGAAGCTGAAGACCTGCCGCGCATCGGTGCGGATGTGCTGGAGGCCTCGGTGATGCAGCCGGACACCTACGGAGACCCGCTTTCGGCAAAAGAGCTTTTGCAGTACAGCGCCTTATGCAGGCATACCCCGCTGCCGGTGGTGGTACCCACCCAGCGGCGTGTGACGGCGGCGGACGTGCCCCTTTTGCAGCGCTGCGGCGTAAAAGGGTTGATGCTGGGCGCGGTGGTGACCGGCAAGACGGTGGAAAGCGTGGCCGCGTCTGTGTCCGCTTTTCGCGCGGCCATCGACGCGCTGGGCTGACAGATAGATGAGGGCCGTTTATGGCCGTGGATATGCCGCATATCCATTTTGTACAAGCATATAAGTTTGTGCGTCTTGTCCGGTTTTTGCATAGGCGTTATCCGCTTGTGCCTATGGATGAAGGGCCGCCTGAATTGCGGCGGCATATGCAAGGCGCAATAGAAAAAAGAGGTGAACCGGCGTCATGAAAATTTGTTTGCTCCCCCTCGATTCCCGCCCCTGTACCTGCGTTTTTCCCCAGCAGCTGGCCGAGATCGCAGGCGTTGAGCTGATTGCACCGCCGCGCAGGCTGCTGGGCTTTTTTAAGCAGCCCTCCGTTCAGACGCAGATCGCCGCATGGCTTGACAAAGCCTGCGGCGGCTGCGACGCGCTGGTGGTGTCGGTAGAGCAGCTGGTGTACGGCGGGCTGATCGCCTCGCGCCAGAATGAACGCAGCACAGAAGAATGCCTTGCCGCGCTGGAACAGCTGCGCGCTTTGAAAAAGCGGTATCCGGCCCTGCGCATCTACGCCGATAACATCCTGATGCGCACCACCGTCAGCGCCGTAAGCGAAGAGAGCTGGAAGTGGTGGGGCCAGGTATCGGTGGTGGCCCGCCTCACCTATGAGGCGGCCGTCTGCCCGCCCGAAGAAAAAGCCGCTTGCGAAAAGGCGCTGGACGAAGCGCGGCAAAAAGTGCCCCCCGCTGTACTGGAACAGTTTTTTGCCGCCCGGGCGCGCAATAAGGCCGTCAACCATGCCTGTGTGGCGCTGGCCGGAGAGGGCGTTTTTGAACAGCTGCTTATTTTGCAGGAGGATTGCTCAGAACGGGGCCTTCAGTGGCTGGAACAGAAAGAATTGGAAGAAGCCATTGAGAAAAACGGCCTGAGAGAAAAAGTGTTTTTGCATAACGGCACCGACGAGGCCGCCATGGAACAGCTGATGCTGGCCGCCCAGCCGGGCCGGGCACAGGCGGTGCAGGTGGTGTGGCTGGGCGGCAACACGGCGTTCACCGCCCGCTATGAGGACAGGCCTTTTGCTGATAACCTGGCGGGGCACATGCGCGCGCTTGACCTGTACCCCGCGCATGAGGCGCAGGATTGTCTGTGTATCCTGCCGCCGCTGGACAGGCAGGGCGATTATTGCCCACAGCGTGTCTGCGACGGCGATTACACCCCCGCGCAGCGGGCGGAGATGGCACAAAAAGTAGCCGCCCTGTATCAGGAGGGGCACAATTGTTACCTGTTGGATGTTGCCTATGCCAACGGCGGCGACCCCGCCTTTATGCAGCGCCTTGCGCAGGAGATGCCGCTGTTGAGCCTTTGCGGCTATGCCGCGTGGAATACCGCCAGCAACTCGCTGGGTACGATTTTGGGGCAGCTGTGCGCGTCAAACGGGCAAAATGGCCCCCTGAACCGCCGCTTTACGGCAGAGCGCCTGCTGGACGACCTGTTTTATCAAAGCACGGTGCGCGAAAAGGCGGAGCGCCGCATACGCGAAGCGGGGCTGGATTTTTGGGGTTTTTCCGATCAGGACCAGGCACAGCGCATTCTGGACGAGAGCTTTGCCGGAGACCTGTCTATGCTGCGGACGCTGTTTCAGGATAAAATACCCGGTTTTACGGCCCGGCTGTACTGGCCGCGCACCTTTGAACTGGAGATATTGCTGAAACCGCAGCAAAAGCTTTAAATTTTGGCCGGCTGCCGCAAGCGGCGGCTGCAAGCGGCTTTGCGCCGTATTTCAAAAGGAACGAGGAAAAGACGGTGAAAAAGAATTATGACGTACTCGTCGCGGGGGCGGGCCCCAGCGGGATTGCTGCGGCGCTGGCCGCGGCCCGCGGAGGTGCGAGCGTACTGCTGATCGAAAAGTCCGGCTGCCCCGGCGGCATGAACACACAGGCCATGGTCTCTCCGCTGATGGCGTTTCACGCCGGAAAGCGGCAGGTGGTGAAGGGCATCCCCCAAGAGGTGGTAGACCGCCTTGCAAGCCGCGGCGCGACGCTGGGCCATATCCCTGACCCGATCGGCATGGTATCCACCATAACCCCCATTGATACCGCCGCGCTGAAATTGGTTTATTTTGACATGCTCTCGCAGGAAAAGAACCTGACGGTTTTGCTTCACACCATGCTGGAAAGTGCGGAATGTGAAAATGGGCGCATCAAAAACATCACAACGGTGAGCAAAAGCGGAAAAGCTGTCTTCAGCGCGAAAACCTATATCGACGCCACCGGCGACGGCGACCTGGCGGCGCTGTGCAGGGCTGATTTTATTTTGGGCCGCAGCCGCGACGGTATGGCGCAGCCTATGACGCTGATTTTTTCAGTGGGCGGCGTCGAACTGGCTGAGACCACCGCCTATGTCAGACAAAATCCCGAGCAGTTTATCTGCGACCAGGCCTGCGAACTTGAAAAATATCTTGCGGTATCGGGCTTTTTCAGCCTGGTAAAGCAGGCGCGCGAAAAAGGCGATTTTGATATCCCGCGCGACAGGGTGCTGTTTTTTCAGGGCGTGCGCCCGGATGAAGTGACGGTGAATATGACGCGTGTAGCCGGGCTTTCAGGAGTGAGCGCGAAAGACCTTACCGCAGCAGAATTTGAAGCGCACCGCCAGGTGGAGCAGCTGCTTGCTTTTTTGAAAAAATATGTGCCGGGTTTTGCCCGGTGCCATCTGCTGAGCGTGGCGGCCCAAACCGGCGTGCGTGAGAGCCGCCGCATCGAGGGGCGTGAGACGCTGACCGCTGAACAGGTGCTGAACAATGCGTCGCACCCTGAAAGCGTGGCGATGTGCGCCTTCCCCATCGATATCCACGACCCCGTCGGCAGCGAACTGAACTGGATGCGCAAAGAAAAGGTGTGCTGCTATGACATTCCCTACGGGGTGATGGTGCCGGTGAAATTTCATGATCTTCTGGTGACGGGGCGCTGTATTTCGGCCACGCATGAGGCGCTTGCCTCGGCCCGTATCACCGTCACCGCCATGGCCTTGGGCGAGGCGGCGGGCACGGCCGCCGCCCTGTGCGCGAAAAGCGGCGTGGACGCGGACGAGGCGGACGTGGCCGCGGTGCAGGACGCGCTTGCCGCGCATGGCGCGATACCGGGCAGACGGTGGCTGTGACGCGGGGAGAAGGGGCCGTGCCCTACAGCGCGCGGATACTGGACGCGGCCCTGTGGCTTGGAGGGCCTGTTTACGGGCGTTTGCCCTGGGCCGAGCGCCTGCGCCTGCGCGATACAGCGGCCGCTTATGGAGAAGAGCTTGCACGCCGGTGGCCCTTGGCGCCGTGCGGCGAACCGGCTGAAGCGCTGAAAAAGCTTGGGGTGGCCGAGGTGCGCTTTTTTGAAGAGGACGATCTTTTTCAGGCCCGTGAGAAAGCCTGTTATCTGCCGGATGAAAAAATTGTAAGCTGCAATCGGGCATTTGCACCGGCGCTGCTTTGCGCGGCGCCGGACGCGCGGGCCGAGCTGTGGGACGCGCAGACCGTTTTATGGGCGGTATTGCTGCATGAGGCGTTTCATCACCTTGAAGAGCACGCGGCCCAGCCCGCCGACCTGTGGATGAGACGGCGCGGAGAACGGGCCGGGCCGGTATACCGCGAGATCGCAGCCTGTGCGTATGCCAACGCCCTGCTGCCCGGCTATATCTGCCAAAAAATTGATGCGCTGTGGCTGCGCGCCTGCCGTCCGCAGCAGTTTGAAACGCTTTTAAGCCTGTGCGCCGCATGCGCCGGACAGGCTTGACCCAAAGGAGGCCGCTATGAACAAGCCTATTCGTATGGCGATCGTAGGCGCGGGTATCTGGGGAGAAAACCATGCCAGGATCTACAACGCCCATCCCTTTGCCCAGACGGTGGCCATCTGTGACCAGAATATAGAAAAAGCGCGGGCGCTGGCCGCCCGGCAGAATGTCCCCAAGGTATACAAAGATTTTGAGCAGATGCTGGAGGAGAGCGGCTGCGACGCGGTGGCCATTGTCACGCCGGATCATGCCCACGCCGCCCTTGCCGTGGCCGCCGCGCGGCACAAAAAGCATCTTTTGATCGAGAAGCCTCTGGCCACGGAACGGCAAGACGTTCACCGCATGATGGAGGCCATCCGCGAGAACGGCGTGCGGGCGATGGTCGATCTGCACAACCGCTGGTCGCCGCCTTTTCACGCGGCGTATGCCGTTTTGCAAAAGGGGGAGCTGGGCGAATTGTATCAGGCCTACCTGCGGCTGAACGATATAAAATGGGTGGCCACCGATATGCTGCCGTGGGCGGCAAAATCTTCAATTTTATGGTTTTTGGGCAGCCACAGCCTGGATACGCTGCGCTGGATGTTTGACGACGAGGTTACGCGGGTATACAGTGTCAGCCGCAGCGGTGTACTGCGCGGGAGCGGGGTGGACGTGCCCGACCTCTACCTCACCACGCTGGAGTTTCGCCGCGGCGGGGTGGCGCAGATGGAGAACGGGTGGATCACCCCCAACGCAAACCCCTGCGTCAACGACATCAAATGCAATTTGCTGGGTACCAAAGGGATGATCGCCATTGACGCCAGCCATCACAATCTGGTGCAGAAGTATACTGACAGCGCCGTCACGGTGCCGGACTGTCTTGTGCAGAATGAGATATTCGGGATGCCCAAAGGGTTTGCCTTTGAAAGTATCCGCAGCTTTGTGGATTGCCTTTATACCGGCGCGCCGTTTCATGTCACGCTGGAGGATGCGGCGAATACGTCGCTGACCCTTCTTGCCATTATGGAGAGCGCGGCCTCCCGCGCCCCGGTGGAGGTGACGGGCTTGTATGAGCAGCTTTCGCCCGCCTGTAAAACGGCGCTGTAGGCCCCTTATACGGTAAAAAAGATAAAACGCCGGCAGCTTTGCCATGGTGCAAACCCATGAGGAGCTGCCGGCCTTTTTGCGTCACGCGGTATAAAGGCCCGGCGCAAAACCGGGCTTGACAAGAGACATACGGGATATGGCTGAAATGAAAAGGCGGACAGTACCAGGAGAAAAAGGACGGGGCCGCAGCATACCTATCGCCCGTTATGCCTATCGGGCACAGGCAAAAGAATATTTAAAGAGCTGCCCAATACAGGATGCGCCCGCTTTACCCAGCCGATGGATGGCAAAGAGCGGGCGGCTTTCGGGATTTTTTTGTAAACGCTGCGGTTTGTGGTATACTACTTTTATAGTGTTACAGCCCGGACAGAGAAGGGCGTCCGCCCGGCCGTTTTGCCGAAGACGGCGGACGCGGCGCTTTTTAAGCCGGTAGAGCTTTTTTAAGGGGCCGGATTAAAGGAGACCGCGAAAATGTATATCATATCATGGAATGTGAACGGCCTGCGGGCCTGTATGAACAAAGGATTTTTAGATTTTTTCAGCGCCATGCTGCCCGACTTTTTCTGTATCCAGGAGACGAAGATGCAGCCGGGACAGGCGGAAGTACCGCTGCCAGAGGGGTATCGTATCTATTGGCACAGCGCCGAAAAAAAAGGATATTCAGGGGTGGCCGTCATCACCCGGCACACGCCGCTGTCGGTGGCCGTGGGGCCGGGGCGCTTTCTTGAAGACCATGAGGGCCGCCTGCTGACGCTGGAATACCCGGGCTTTTATCTGGTGAACTGTTATACCCCCAATGCCCAGATGGGCCTTGCCCGTATCGATTACCGCGAGATATGGGAGGACGCCGTCCGCGCATATCTGTGTGAGCTGGATGCCGAAAAACCGGTGATCTACTGCGGAGACCTGAATGTTGCCCATCAGCCCATCGATTTGAAAAACCCGGCGCAGAACGACGGGAATGCCTGTTACAGCCCGCAGGAGCGGGCCAAGCTGGCCCAGCTGCTGGAGGCTGGTTTTGCCGATACCTTTCGGGCGCTTTACCCTGACCGGGCCGGGGCGTATACATGGTGGAGCTATCAGTTCCGCGCGCGTGAGCGGGACGCGGGCTGGCGCATCGATTACGCGCTGGTGTCGGAGCGGCTGCGCCCCGCGATTTTGAAAGCCGATATCTACAAAGACGTTTTCGGCAGCGATCACTGCCCCATCGGGGTAGAGCTGGCTTTACCGGTGGAAGCTTCGGCGGAGAGATAAACTGCGGGCAGCTTCCCCGGCTGCCGTGCGCAGGCCGCCTGTAAAACCGGCCGTCAAACAGGCAGTTGGCGCTGCCAACGTTTTTTGCCGGGGGGCGCTTTACACTGCCGACAAACAAACCGCCTTGGAAGGAAAAGGCGCGCGGCAAATGAAAAACTGGGGGATGACTGTATGGATAAAAAAGAGATAGCGACAAAGGACGGACGGAACAGCAGTATCGAAGATACAAAAAAAGGCTTTGAAGAAAGTTTTGAAGCAGAAAACTTTTATAATAGACAGACACAGGATGATGCGCACCTTGCGCGCATACTGCGCTGCCTGAAAATAAGCGACGGCATGAGGATACTGGATTTGGGTACAGGCACGGGATATTTGGCCTTTGCCATTGCCCGCTTAGGGTATGCAAAAGCGGAAATAACCGGTTTGGATATTGTTGGGCAGGCGCTGGAGAAGGACCGCGCGCGGGCTGCCACGGCCGGGCTGAAAAATATTCGGTTCGTGTGTTATGATGGCCTGACGTTCCCGTTTGCGGACGAAGTGTTTGATATGGTGGTCACACGATACGCCCTGCACCATTTTCCGGCTATTGAGGATACCTTTCAGGAGATCAGCAGGGTGCTGAAACCCAACGGGATATTCTTTTTAGCCGACCCCGCCCCGAATGATGATGATACAAAGCGGTTTGTAGACGCATATATGCAGATGAAAAATGACGGGCACATCAAATTTTATACCAAAAATGAGTGGCAGAAAATTGGAG
>JAUNTE010000400.1:481-1778 GCA_030538855.1 Oscillospiraceae bacterium | reverse complement strand
TGAGATGGTGTATCGAGGTGTTTCACGCATTGGCGGCGTTGCTGAAATCAAAAGGGCTGGCTACTTCGGTTGGAGATGAAGGCGGGTTTGCACCTGACCTGACCGGAGACAAAGAGGCAATCGAACTGATTTTAGAGGCTGTCCGGCAGGCGGGCTATGAACCGGGCAGGGATTTTGTACTGGCTATCGACGCGGCCGCCAGCGAATGGAAAGGCGCGAAGGCCGGAGAATACAGGCTGCCTAAAAGTGGAAAACTGTATACTTCAGCTGAATTGGTAGAACATTGGCGCAGCCTGTGTGAAACGTATCCCATCTACTCTTTAGAGGACGGTTTGGACGAAGAGGACTGGGAGGGCTGGCGGCTGATGACCCGGGAACTGGGCGACAAGGTTCAGCTGGTGGGAGACGACCTGTTTGTCACCAATACAGAGCGTTTGGCAAAGGGAATCCGCCTTGGCTGCGGAAATTCCATTTTGATCAAGCTCAATCAGATAGGGTCTGTCTCTGAAACGCTGGAGGCGATCAAGCTGGCCCATAAAGCTGGTTATACCGCTATTGCGTCTCATCGCTCCGGCGAGACGGAAGACACGACCATCGCTGATTTGGCCGTTGCGCTGAATACCTGCCAAATCAAAACCGGCGCGCCCAGCCGAAGCGAACGGGTGGCGAAATACAATCAGCTGCTGCGTATTGAAGAAGAACTGGGGCAGGGTTCCGTTTATCCGGGTTTTAAGGCGTTCAACCGGCGGTAAAGCCTTACGACAAGCTTTTGAAGGCGCCATCCGGTTTTGTTTTACGAGGGACCATTTGTACGCTTTATCTTTACAAAGAAAAAACTTTTTCTGCTTAAAATCATGATAAAATTTAAAACAACAGCAGGTTTTGAGAATGCTCTGAGCCTGCTGTTTTGTTTTCAGATCAAGAAGGCGTTTAGGTTGTAACGAACCGAAGACTGTTTTGGGATATTTGCCCGGTTACCGCTTCAGTTGAGAGAACGAGGCCATCAAAATTCAACTATTTTTTATTGCTGCGCAAGAAAGCAGTTGTGGATTGAATAACGCTGCGGCTGGAACGATAAAGGCAGCTTTATCGCTGCACTTCAATAAGCGTCTATTGCCGGATTTATAACAAAACTATAAAAAAGACGTCAGGTGTCATATCGTACAAGAAATTTTTTTTGAAACATGGTACACTCAATAAAATGAAAGGTTGTGTAAAGAATGTACCCGGAACAGAGATATGTATATTATGACCGGGATTTGGAAATAGAGGCCTATCACTTAAAAGGCGTCGTCCA
>JAUNTE010000400.1:0-471 GCA_030538855.1 Oscillospiraceae bacterium | reverse complement strand
CCAAAAGTTTCCAAACCATTTTCATGAATTTTATGTGATCGGTTTTATAGAAGGGGGAAAACGGCAGCTTTGGTGTAAAGGAAAAGAATATACTTTGACGGCGGGCGACCTCGTTCTCTTTAATCCTCGGGATAATCATTATTGTGCGCCTGTGGGCGAAGAGAGCTTGGATTACCGCGCGGCCAATATTTCTGTGAAGGCCATGCAAAAAGCGGTAAAAGAGATTACAGGCCGGCAATATCAGCCGTATTTTCTTCAAAATGTCGTGTATCAAAGCGATATAACGCCTTTTATTGGCGCGCTGTATAACGCCATTCTCACCCGGGCCCCAAAAATGGAAAAGGAAGAGGCGTTCTTTTTTATGTTAGAACGTGTTCTGCGGGAATATGCCGTACCCTTTGAAGAGGCGGATATTATGGAACCGGACCGGCAAATCAAAAATTTGTGCCGCTATATGGAAGAGCATTTTTC
>JAUNTE010000399.1 GCA_030538855.1 Oscillospiraceae bacterium | reverse complement strand
ACACTTAAAAAGCGCTTTGCCCCTCAAACAAAAAAAGCCGTACTGCCTCAGCCGCAGCGTCATTTGTTTTCTGCTGTTTTTTGATTGAAACAGGGCCGCAACATCTTAAAGCTTTTTTCAAAAGTTTTATATAGCAAAGCCTTTTGCAGTAAGAATATATTCGATAGCCAAAAAACTGAACAGTAGCTTTATCTCCCGCTCAGTTTACGCTTACGGCGGCAGACCTTTATCCAATGGCCTGGGCACCGTATCTGCCCGCAGAACCGGCCCTGCAAAAGCCTGAATTTTTGCGGGGCGCGCCATGCCTGAACCTCATGAGAAACCTTCTATGGTGATATACAAAATCTTACCTCATCAAAAGCTTATGATTTTCCGCCCGTTTTACCTAAGGCTGCAAACAAAATTTTTTATAGGGTCTCTCCCTTTACTTAACAAGTAAAAATGCCCCCGGCAGTATAAAACTGCCGGGGGCTGAGTTTTGCCGGTATATCCACTATACTATCCCCTGAAAATTGCGGTGAAACATGATTTTATAATCTGCTGCCCCCAAAAGGATGAAAAAGAAAGGCACTGTCCCGCATAAATGCCGCAATCGGAGGCCGCGCTTACGCCGCTCAAAGCTTTTTCATCAAGCGTTTTTCGTCTGCTGTATTTTTTGATTGATCTCTTGCACCCGTTTTTTAATGATAAAATATTGTATCAGCCATACCAGCAGATACACCGAGAAAAAGATACCAAAATACGCAAAGATTCCAAGGGCGCTGTGCTCCATCCAATACATAAAATAGGCAACCGGCAGGGTAAAAACTGAGCATACCAAAAAATGAAAGCCCGTCTGCCGCAAAAGGCTCCAATGCTCCTGTTCCCATATTACCGAGGCGCCGCCCCAAGCTGCGCCGTACAACAACGCGCATATCGTCTGCACCAGCACAGCGTTCAGCTGGGTACCACAGACATCAGCCAACTGCGGCACAACAGGATAAAATTGCCCGTCTCCCACCGCTATTGAAATAAAAACAGTAATTATAGTACTGATTGCAAGGCCAACCGGCGCCCCCAGCAGACAGCGGAAAAATAGCTTTTTTTTCATATCGATCACCTCATAATCCCAACATTTGTTTTATTTTAGAGACGTAACGTCTCGATACCCAGGTAACACTGCCATCCAGCAACTCTACGCAGATGGTTCCCGTCCCGCTGAAATCAAACCGTTTCACTTTCTTTAAATTGACAAGTTCTGAATGAGAGATCCTGACAAAAGACTTTTTCTCCAGTCTTTCCTCCAGCGCATAAAGGCGAAGCCGCAGCGCATATTCGCCTTTTTCCGTCCGGGCGTATATTTTTCCGTTTTCAGCGCGGCAGCAAAAAATTTGTGAAGGCTCTAATATTTCTGCTGCACCCTGCCGAAACCCCGCTAAAAGCCAAGGCTCTTTCTCTTCTAACTTTTTCAGCAACGCGCTGACTTCTTCTGTTATTTCATCGGTAAAAATCACCACCTTTGGCTCGAGATATTCCTCATCCAGCTTCACTTCTATCTTCAAACTGCATTCCTCCCTTTTTATTGTATTTTCGCCGTCACACCGTCTCTTTTTATTTGAGTATATCTATAAAGTGAAAAACAGTCCATCTAATTTCGCTGACCGGTCGTTTTTAAACACCTATTTGCTGTCAGGCGCTTATATATTACACTTTCTTGCCGTCGGTCGACGCCGTAATGCTTCGCCGTAAAAAAAATTTTAAAAAGTTTAAAAATATTGTTGACAAAATCATACCCCCATGA
>JAUNTE010000398.1 GCA_030538855.1 Oscillospiraceae bacterium | reverse complement strand
CACAACCTGCCCGAGGGGCTGGCCGCAGGTGTGGGCTTTGGCGCGGGCGATGTGGGCAACGCCCTCACGGTGGCGGCGGGCATCGCGCTGCAAAACATCCCTGAGGGGATGGTGATCATCTCTCCGCTGCTTTTGGCGGGGGTGGGTAAGGGGCGTACCTTCGCCATTGCCGCCCTGACGGGGGTGATCGAGGTCATCGGTACGTTCCTTGGGTATTTTGCGGCCAGTTTTTCTGCGGCGGTGCTGCCTTTCGCCCTCTCTTTCGCGGGCGGCACCATGCTGTATATTATTTTGGATGAGATGATCCCCGAGACGCACAGCCACGGACACGAACGGCTGGCCAGCTGGTCTTTGGTGGCGGGCTTTCTGGTGATGCTGCTGATGGACGTATATATTGGGTAAAGGGCTGCCGCGGCTTTTGCCATACAGGACGGATAAGGCAGACAAGCCCCGCCCGCCGCAGAGAGAACAAAAAGCCCCCGCGCCCTGTGAAGCAGGGCGAAACGCTGAAATATCGGCCGGCAAAAAACATAAAGAACCAACCAGAAGGCGGATACTTTTGTATCCGCCTTCTATTTATGAAAATATGAAAGAAACAGCATATGGTTCCGTTTACCGGCCCGCGCAGCCCGTGAGGCCGCTTTAAAAACGGTGGAACAGGATCTATCAAATCGGAATTTGTCAAACAATAACGTTGATGCTACGGAAAATAGCGCATATGTAATTACCGTTTTCTTGTGCTACTCTCTATGAAGCTGTAGAATGGTGTTAAATCTAAGATTGGAGGATACGAGTATGACTTTGGGCGAACGGTTAAAGGAATATCGTCAAACAGAAGGACTATCGCAAGAACAATTGGCAGAAGCTCTGAATGTATCAAGGCAGGCTATTACCAAGTGGGAAAATGACAAAGGACTGCCCGATATAGATAATTTAATTGCAATCAGTAAAATGGTGAGGGTGACACTTGATGACATTGTCAAAGGCGAAACTGAAATCGTAAAAAAGGTATCTGAGAAAAGGGCAATTAACACTAAGTTGAGTTTGGTGACCGCTGTGGTGTTTTTTATCGTTTCAATTATTTGGATTATAGTCGGATGTGTAAATCTGAATAGTACTTATTGGGCTCTACCCGTAATGAATTTTATCTGTGCGGCTGTTCTGCTGGTTTGTGCATTTATTCATGTTAAAAGATATCTCTCATTTAAAGAGTAAGGTTGAAAATTCCAGTTTGTAGGGGAGATCGTCAGCATGTAACACGACGGGAAGTAGCAAAGCCAGCCGGACTTGTCAATGATAAAGTAAACGGCTTCGCCGTCATTGACAAGTCCGGCTGCTCCTGCTTATGTGGCAATCAAGGAAGCGACAGCGAGTTGTGCTTTCGCTCCTGATAATTATGGTGCCTACCTGTTACGCAGTAGAAACAGAAATAGCCTTGCTACAACGGCTCTTAGAAGGTGAATTAATATGGTCAGTACACCATCTATGCAACCTCTTGAAATGCGTTTTGACAGCGTAACATAACAATTTTACTTGACGCTTTTTTGACGCTCGCGCTTACAAAAAGGACTTGTAAAGAGATATGGCAGGATTTAAGCAGAAACAGCAAAGAGCCTTGATTTACAGGAATTTCGCCGTTCATTTATGAAGACTTATAAGAAGTTATAAGACGATTTTCGCCTATAAAATCAATAAAAAATTTTAAGATGGACAAGTACATTTATGATAAAAGCAATGGATTGCGGTATGAATTACAAGGGGATTACTATCTTCCCTGTCTTACAT
>JAUNTE010000073.1 GCA_030538855.1 Oscillospiraceae bacterium | reverse complement strand
CTTTCTTCAGGTCCATTTTCTCCAGCGCGGCCTCGACGACGAGGTCACAGTCTGCAACGATCTCGTTGGTGCCGGTGGTGATTTTATCGGTGATGGCGTCGGCGGCAGCCTGTTCCATTTTACCCTTGGCAACGCGTTTTGCAAGGCCTTTGGCAATTTTTTCTTTGCCGCCCGCGGCCCACTCGGCCTTGATGTCACAAAGGCAAACCTCGTTGCCCGCCTGGGCAAACGCCTGCGCGATGCCGGAGCCCATGGTGCCGGCGCCAATAATACCAACTTTCATTGTTGAAAAGCCTCCTTAAAATAAATGTGATGTTTCATTATCTTTTCCGCCCGCGGCCGCGGCGGCGGTATGCCGCCGGCAAAGCCGGAACGGATGCTGGAAAAAGAAAACTGTGCCGCAAAGCGAAAAATTCACTTTGCAAAAACGGCCCCTGTCTTATTTGTTCTCAAAGGGGGCGTGCTCGCGCCGCTCAAGAAAAGCGGCCATGCCCTCTTTTTGGTCGGCGCTCTCAAAGCAGTCTCCAAACAGCTTGGCCTCAATGGCGATGGCGCTGTCGATATCGACCTGCAGGCCGTCGTTGACGGCTTTTTTGGTGTTGCGCACCGCGATGGGGGCGTTGGCGGCGATTTTGGCAGCCAGTTTCTCAGCCGCGGGCAGCAGCTCGTCGATGGGATAAACGGCGTTGACAAGGCCGATGGCTTTAGCCTCCTCGGCTTTTACCTGGGTGCAGGCGTACAGCATCTCTTTCGCTTTGCCTACGCCGATGGCGCGGGCAAGACGCTGGGTGCCGCCAAAGCCCGGGGTGATGCCGAGGCCGGTCTCAGGCTGGCCGAAACGGGCGTTTTCAGAGGCGAGACGGATATCGCAGGAGAGGGACAGCTCGCACCCGCCGCCCAGCGCAAAGCCGTTGACGGCGGCGATAACGGGGATGGGCAGGCTTTCCAGCTTGCGGAATACCGCGTTGCCCTTTTTGCCGAAGGCCTCGCCCTCGGCTTTGGTCAGGGTGCTCATCTCGCCGATGTCGGCGCCCGCGACAAAGCTTTTTTGGCCCGCGCCGGTGACGATCAGGCAGCGCACGGCGCTGAAATCAAGGGCGTCCAGGGTGGCATCCAATTCTTCCAGTACCTGGCTGTTCAGGGCGTTCAGGGCTTTTTCACGGTTGATGGTCACGATGGCGTAACCGTTTTTTTGCTCGTACAGAATAAAATCCATAGTATGTAAACTCCTCTCAAACAGGGAAAAGGCGGCTGCGCTTTTCGGCGCAGCCGGCTTTCAGTTTTTTAGCATTTTTCAACAATGGTGGCGCAGCCCATGCCGCCGCCGATGCAGAGGGTGGCAAGGCCTTTTTTCGCCTCGGGACGCTTCGCCATCTCGTGCAGCAGGGTGACGAGGATACGGCAGCCGGAGGCGCCCACCGGATGTCCAAGCGCGATGGCGCCGCCGTTGACGTTCAGTTTTTCCAAATCGAAATCAAGGTCGCGGCCCACGGCGATGCTCTGCGCCGCGAAAGCCTCGTTGGCTTCGACCAGGTCCATATCCTTAATGGTCAGGCCGGTTTTTTCAAACACTTTTTTGGTGGCCGCAACCGGGCCGACGCCCATGATGGTGGGGTCTACGCCGCCCAGGGCGCCCGCTACAAAACGGGCCATGGGTTTTACGCCCAGCTCTTTGGCCTTCTCTTCGCTCATCACAACCACGCAGGCCGCGCCGTCGTTGATGCCGGAGGCGTTGCCCGCGGTGACGATGCCGTCTTTTTTGAAGGCGGGGCGCAGCTTGGCAAGCCCTTCAGCAGTGGTGCCCGCACGGGGGCCCTCATCGGTATCCACTACGGTATCGCCCTTTTTGCCGTGGATGACGACGGGGACGATCTCGTCTTTGAAACGTCCGGCCTCAATAGCGGCGCAGGCTTTCTGCTGGCTGGCGGCGGCAAATTCATCCAGCTCTTCGCGGGTGAGGTGCCACTGCTCGGCCACATTCTCGGCGGTGATGCCCATGTGGTAGTTGTTGAAAGCGTCCCACAGGGCGTCGTTTACCATGGTATCCACCATGGTGGTGTTGTTCATGCGCAGGCCAAAGCGGGCGCCGGGCAGCGCGTAGGGGGCCAGAGACATGTTCTCCATGCCGCCCGCGACAACGACGTCGGCGTCGCCCGCCGCGATCATCTGGGCGGCCATGTTGACGCAGTTCAGGCCGCTGCCGCACACCACGTTGACGGTGACGGCGGGCACTTCAACGGGCAGGCCCGCTTTCAGTGAAGACTGACGGGCCACGTTCTGGCCCTGTCCGGCCTGGATGACGCAGCCCATATAGACATGGTCAACCTGCTCAGGTTTTACCCCGGCGCGGTTCAAAGCTTCTTTGATGACGATACTGCCCAGCTCGGCCGCGGGCACGCCGCTCAGGGCGCCGCCCATTTTGCCAATGGCAGTCCGGCAGGCGCCGGCGATCACGATATTCTTGTTCATGAAAAATACCTCCTAAAATAATGTGGGATACTTTCTTAACGAAACGAGGGATTGTTATTTACTTAACAATCTTACAAAACCTATTATACACTATTTGAACGCGCTTTTGCAGTCGGAACTTCCACGAAAAAAAACGGTGAATTCCGTTCAACTTTGACAGTTTTCATAAAATTATTCAAAACGCGCGGTGAAAGCGCCGCTCAAAAGCTTCTATCAGCATGGGGCGAAAGTTTGGATGCGCGACGCCGATCAGCGCGCGGGCGCGCCCGGCAAGGCTTTTGCCGTGCAGCTGGGCGATGCCGTACTCGGTGACGATGTAATCCACATCGGTGCGGCTGGTGGTCACAGCTGCGCCCTCGTCCAGCAGGGGGACGATTTTGCTGATCTTTCCGCCCGCGGCGGTGGAGGCGATGGCGATAATGGATTTGCCGCCCCGGCTCATCTGTGCGCCCCGCACAAAATCCACCTGGCCGCCGATGCCGGACAGCTGACGCAGCCCCACGCTCTCGGCGCATACCTGGCCCATCAGATCGACCTGCACGCAGGAGTTGATGGAGATCATATTGTCGTTGCGCATGATGACGGTGGGGTCGTTGACATAGTCGATGGGCATCATCATGACGGAGGCGTTGTCGTTCACCCAGTCGTACAGCTTTTTGGTGCCCATCATAAAGCCGATGACGGATTTTCCCGGGTGCAGCGTTTTACGGCTGTTGTTGATGACGCCGCTCTCCACCAGGTCCACCACGCCGTCAGACACCATCTCAGAATGGAGGGCGAGGTCTTTTTTATCGGTCAGGCATTTGCACACCGCGTCGGGGATGGCCCCGATGCCCAGCTGCAGTACGCCGCCGTCCGGCACCAACGTGGCGCAGTAGCGGCCGATGGTCATCTCCACCTCTCCGACGGCGGGGGGCGGCAGCTCAAGGATGGGCTCAGAGTATTCGACGATGCAGTCGAGCTGGCTGACATGGATATGGCAGTCGCCGTGGACGGAGGGCATCTGGTCGTTTACCTGGGCGATGACGAGTTTAGCCTTTTCGGCCGCGGCTTTGGTGAAATCCACAGATACGCCGTAGCTGCAAAAGCCGTGGGCGTCGGGCTTTGACACCTGTATCAGGGCCACGTCGGGAGGAAGCGCCTCATCAAACAGGGCGGGCACCTGATAGAAAAAGCAGGGGGTGAAATCAGCCCGGCCCTCTTCGATGGCCTTGCGGGTGCCGCCGCCTGCAAAAATGACGTTATGGCGAAAATGCCCTTCCATCTCAGGCGCGGCGGTGGCGCCGGTGCCCAGCATAACAAGATGGAGCAGCTCAACGTCCTCATAGTCGTCCTTGTGGGCGGCCAGCGCGCGCATAAGCTCTTGCGGCTCGGCGGCGGCATGGCCGATGACAACACGGTCTTTTGAATGGATGCGGCGGACGGCCTCTTCCGCCGTCATGCTGCGTTCACGGTACAGCGTTTTCCAATCCATGCGTAATTGCCTCCTAAATATGTAATAGGTAGATCGCATTTTTATAACAAGCATGGCTAAGCCCCCGGACAGGCGGAAGGCCATGATCGTTATAATAATAACAAAGTAATTATACCATATCCGTCACCCTATGCCAACCGGAAAAACCATGAAACAATAGAATATTTTGCAGTATTCGGCGCGCTGCGCCGCTGCGCGGGGGCCATATGGGCGGCAGCCGGTAAAAAGCCTGACTGCTGGAGAAAAACACAAGGGCCGCGGCTTGAATTTTTGTATAAAAAGGCGATGTATAAGAGTGAATGAGAGAGCATGCTGCCCCCGGCCCCGCCGCGCCCGGGAGGGAAGGGCATTTTCGCATAACGTCATTTTTGCAGGCTCCGCCGCCCGCAAGGCCATCGAAACTGAAAAAAGTTTAAAACCAGCTCTCCGCTGCACAGAGGGCAGGGGGAGAGGCGGCTGTTTTATGAGAAAAGGAGGGACGCTGTGATGAAGATCACACAGGCGCAGAGAGCATATATACAGGCCCCGGCCACGCTGCGGGCCGAAAAGCCGCCGCTGAAAGAGGCGCGGGCGGATAAAAACACGGTTTCAGCGCCCCCGGCGGCGCAAGAGCGGCCAAGCGGGGCGGCCCGTCCGGTAAAAAGTTTTGTTGACAATGAAATGGCGCTGCAAAACTTTGAGGCCGCCGAAGAGCAGGGCGAGGCTTTGGCGCGGTACGCGGCCGAGACGGCAAAATATATGGAGACGGCCCGGCGTATCTCACGGGGGGATAAGGTGCCGCCCGCCGATGAGAGAAAGCTGCTGGCGTACAACTATAAGCTTTATATGATGGCAAAAAATATGGCGGCTTTACATGCCGATAAGGACGGAAAAAAACACGATTCACTGTGGAAAGAAGAGGACGGCGCGCCGCAGGCTGAGGAAACGGCCCCGCAGGCTGAGGGGGATACGGCGCGCGCGGCAGAAATGCCGGCAGAGGGGACGGAGGCATCTTCCTCACCCGAATAGGGAGAACGAGATAAACAAAGATGGCCTTAAAGATGGGAAACAGCTGGGTATCAGAAACGGCGTATGTTCACACCCGGCAAAGGGTCCGGCGTGAAGAGATGGGCCGCAGCGCGCTGCAAAGCCTGCCGGATAGACTCCCAGATACTTCTTTTTCCACCAACACCGCGCCGTTCAGTGCGGCAGGGGTACATAACATCGCCGCCGCGCTGCATCTCCTGCGGCGGATGGAAAACGACCCCGGGAAAAGGCCGGGACAGGAAGCCGTGACCCACGATTGCGTGCAGCGGCAAAAATTTTTGGAAGGGGCAAGAAGGGCCGTTCCGCCGGGCGGTTCAAAGCTGATTGCACAGGGGGCTATCACAGAGTAAAACGGAGCGTTGCGCAGCTTTCGCATCTTGCACAGCGAGGGAGGCCTCGGCGCTTGCGGCGGGGGTTTTCAAAAAAAGCGGAGTCAGCAGATACGGGGCGGCGAAAAAAGTCTGCCCCGTGGAGAGCGCCGGGAAGAAAAGCCGGTTTTGCCCGCCTGCCCCAATTTTACTGGGCACGGGCCGAAAAAATCGGCGGCTGCAAAAGGCCGCGCGGCGGGGTAGACGGGTGAAAAAGTGGCGTTAGATGCAGTAAGAGGGAAAAGCCGGTGAGGGCAGAAGCTTTCACGGCGGGTGCTTTTTACAAATTACGAAAAAGCGCCGTGAAAAACGGCGCGCCTGGAAAAAACGCTGTAAAAAGCGTGGTCCCGATAAAAGAAATATCCCGCGGACAGAGAACGCGCGTTCCTCTGCCCGCGGGATATTGTATTATAAAAAGCTATTAAAAGAGATCATGCGGCGTCCCGGGTTTGAAAAGGGGCCGTGTTCTGCATGGTATCCGGCACCGCCTCGGTCAGCAGCAGAGAGAGGGTCTGTTCCTGTCCACGGCGGCTGATGACCACCTCGACAGTGCTGCCCACCCCTGCCTCGGTGAAGATGTTTTTCACGTCGGTGGCCGAGGAGACCTCTTTCCCGTTCACGCTGCGGATCAGGTCTCCGCTTTGAAAACCAGCCGTCTCGGCGCTGGAGCCCTGCTGCGCCGAATAGACGTAGACGCCGTATTCATTCACGCCGTAGCGCATGGCGGTAGCGGCGTCGTTGATGGAGAGCAGCGTCAGCCCCACGTTCACCCGGCCGCTGACATAGCCTTTTTCCATCAGGTCGTCCGCCACCTGCTTTACGGTGTTGACGGGGATGGCGAAGCCCAGGCCCTCGATATTGTTGCCGCTTGATTTTGCGTTGACGATACCGATCAGATTGCCGTTTGCGTCAAACAAACCGCCGCCCGAGTTGCCGGGATTGATGGCCGCGTTGGTTTGTAAAAGGCGCATGGTCTGGCCGTCCAGGGTAACGTCGCGGTCAAGCGCGCTGATAATGCCGTTGGTAACGGTGCCGCCCAGTTCACCCAGGGGGTTGCCCACCGCGATAATATCCTGCCCCACCACCAGCGACGAAGAATCGCCCAGAGAGACGGGGGTAAGGCCGTTTGCCTCGATTTTGATGACGGCGATGTCGCTTTCTTTATCGCCGCCCACATAGGTGGCGGGGTACGAAGACCCGTCTGAAAGGCGTACCGAAACCTGGCTGGCGCCCTCGATGACATGGTAATTGGTAACGATATAACCGTCCGCCGTCCAGACGACGCCGCTGCCCGCGCCGGATTCGACCAACTGCTGGATAAAGCCGTTGCCCGCCATGGCCTCGGTGGTGATCTCAACGACAGAGGGCTTTACTTTGGCGGCAAGATCGGTTGTGGAGAGGCCCTCGGTATGCTGGACGGTGGGTACCGTGACGGTGCCGCCGCCCTCCGCGCCTGGGGCGGTTTCTCCGCCGCGCCCCGCGGCGATCAGCTGATTTGCCAAAAGCGTGCCCCCGAAGGCGAACACCCCGCTGAACAGGATGCACAGCACCATTACCAGAGCGGTAACGCCCCGTCCGGTATGCCGTTTCGGCTTTTTCTCCTTTTTTGGCGGCACGGTCACCGCGTAATGATAAAAGCCGTCGGGCTGCGCCCCGGGGCCATAATCGGCAGTGTTTTGATAGGGATATTCATCACTGAAATTATTCTGTTCATTCATTGTCGTTCCCGTCCTTTCCTTTTCTTTCGATGGTTTTATCGTACCCCTCTTTTGTGAAAAGTATTTGAGAGACTTTTGGGAAAAGTGTAAAGATTACAGGAAAAGAGGGGCTGAAAGGGCGGCAAAAAAACATTGACAGCGAAAAAAGCCGCGTTTATAATATACAGGAGTATAAAAATACAGCAAAGGCGCTGTAGGCTCAGTGCCTGCGGCGCTTTTTGCTTTTTTGAACAGCTTTTGAAAGAAAGCCTCGGGAAAGGGCGTTCTTTTCAAAATAAAATCAGGAAAAGGGAGTAAGAGAGTATGGGTTATGTAGATGAAGTGTTTGAGCGTGTCGTAGCCAAAAACCCCGGACAGCCGGAATTTATCCAGGCCGTTAAAGAGGTGCTGGAATCTCTGCGGGTCATCGTGGACAAAAATGAGGCGCAATACCGCGAGGCGTCCCTGCTGGAGCGTTTGGTCGAGCCTGACCGCGAGATCAAATTCCGGGTATCCTGGGTGGACGATGAGGGGAAGATCCAGGTGAACACCGGCTACCGGGTACAGTTCAATAACGCCATTGGGCCTTACAAGGGCGGCCTGCGGCTGCATCCTTCCGTCAACAGCAGCATCCTGAAATTCCTCGGCTTTGAGCAGATCTTTAAAAACAGCCTTACCGGCCTGCCCATCGGCGGCGCGAAAGGCGGCAGCGATTTTGACCCCAAAGGCAAATCAGACCGCGAGGTGATGGCCTTCTGCCAAAGCTTTATGAACGAGCTTTACAAATATATCGGGGCCGACGTGGACGTGCCCGCGGGCGACATCGGCACCGGCGCGCGTGAGATCGGCTATATGTTCGGCCAGTATAAAAAGATCCGCGGCGTATATGAGGGTGTACTGACAGGCAAGGGCCTCACATACGGCGGCAGCCTGGTGCGCAAACAGGCCACCGGTTACGGCCTTTTGTATTTTACCGACGAGATGCTGCGCGCTAACGGGAAAAGCTTGTCCGGCATGACGGTGGCTGTTTCCGGCGCGGGCAACGTGGCCATCTACGCCGCTGAAAAAGCGGCCGAGCTGGGGGCCAGGGTGGTGACCATGTCTGATTCCACCGGCTGGATATACGACAAAGACGGCGTTGACCTGGACGCGGTGAAAGAGATCAAAGAGGTAAAGCGCGCCCGTTTGTCCGAGTACCTGAGCTATCGTCCCGGCGCAGAATATCACGAGGGCAAAGGCGTGTGGAGCGTAAAATGCGACGTGGCCCTGCCCTGCGCCACCCAGAACGAACTGCTGATCGACGATGCGAAGCAGCTGGTGGCAAACGGCGTTATAGCCGTGGCGGAGGGCGCGAATATGCCCACCACCATTGAGGCCACCCAGTACCTGCAGCAAAACGGCGTGCTGTTCGCCCCCGGCAAAGCCTCGAACGCGGGCGGGGTAGCAACCTCTGCGTTGGAGATGAGCCAGAACTCTGAGCGCCTTTCATGGAGCGCCGAAGAGGTGGACGCGAAGCTGCAGGGCATCATGAAAAATATTTTCCACAGCGCCGCCGACGCCGCCAAAGAGTGCGGTATGGCGGGCAACTATGTGGTGGGCGCCAATGTGGCAGGCTTTTTGAAGGTGGCCGACGCCATGATGGCCCAAGGCGTTTGACCGTTTGATAAAAAACCGGACAATCCGGCGCGGCGGCGCAGAAGGTGCCGTCCCTGCAAGGGGGCCGCGCAATATGCCGTCAAACCCGTTTAAATCCGCAAAGGGCGCCCATGCGGATTTTTACGGCTCTGCATGAAAAGTTTTTTTAAAAGGTGCACAGCGGGTTTGCCCCGGCGGTTTTGAACAGATTGCAGCAGGATAAAAGCCCGGCGGTCCATTGGGATCGCCGGGCTTTTTTGCATACGCCGGACGCCGGAACGGCAGGTTTAAAAGCGGCGGTTTCTTGTTTTGTCCCGCCTTTTGAGCGGCTTTTTTATAAAAAACTGTCATGAACAGCCCGCAGCAGAAAAACACGTTTTAAAAGAACAAGCGTCATCTTTGAAAATCTGATTTTATAGAAACCTTTTCATACACAAATTAGGCGTGAAACCCACGCTGATTTTTTATGACTGTATTTTCCTTTCAAAAAATAAACTTTGTAACCACAGCCGCAGCGTTTTTCGTTCTCGGCTATTTTTTATTGCTGCGCAATAAAAAATTTGATCTCAATGGCCTCGCCCTCGCCGCCAAAGCGGCAGC
>JAUNTE010000072.1 GCA_030538855.1 Oscillospiraceae bacterium | reverse complement strand
GGTGAAACTTGTGCCCATTCCACAAGCGGCGATCGATACGCTGATAACTTCCTATGAGAATTATGGCATAGTGAGCAGAAAAGACACCCCCAACATGAGTACAAAACTCTATGCGCAAGAGGTATACGAGGCGATTTTGGAAAGCCATACGCATGCCGTGAAGCAGGTGTTTAAAGATGCAAACGGAGAGTATACGCCGGTTATTTATGACCCGAACATTTATAACGAAGACGATATTCGGGCAGCTGTTAGAAATTGGACGGAGTAAAGTGCCCGGTAAGGCAGACGGGATCTTTGATTGATCCCGCCTGCCTTTTATATAATAAAAAGAGGCGGCCCGGGCGGCGCGTTTATCTTTCATGCCGAAGCCGTTTGCATAAAAAGCGGGCCGTCCGCGTACAGCATACATGATAAGAAGATCCGCCGTTTTTATCCTGCGCTTTTTAAAACGGCGGATAAAGTGAGGAGATAAAAAGAATGACGGTAAAGCTGGACCAGATCATAGCTTTCAACAAAATTTATATAGAAAAAGGCCTGATAACCGCGAGGGACGATGCGGCGATGGAGAACGGCGCTTTTTTTGAGAAAGTATACCGTCTGCTGAAGGCTGTTCACGCCGAGGCTGTGCTGCAGTGTTTTCAGGACGCCGGGGGGAAAGAGGTAGCTGTTATTTATAACGCAGAGCGCTGTTCACCTGAGAAAATTGCCGCAAAAATCGCCCTGCGGCATTGAAAACAACGCCGCCGGACGGCGGAAAAACCGGACCGGGCCATTACGTCTGCCGCCTGTTTATAAAACTGGCCCCGGCGGAAAAACGGACCCCTGCGTCGGAAAATGCCGCCCGTTTTTGCCGCCGCCAAAAACGTCAGGCGTTTGCTCTTTATTTTTGCCGCACATGATTTATGACCTTCCCACATATCTATATACCGTGTCAGGCCGGGCACAGCCCGGCCGGCGCGGTATTTTTACCGCAGGGAGGTTTTTGCTTGCAGCAAAAAAAAGCCTTTTTTAAAAATGCCATGGTGCTGACGGCCTCTTCGTTTTTATTGCGGGGCGTCGGCATGGTGTTTCGCGTTTATATCTCAAATATTCTGGGCGCAGAGGGCATGGGCCTGTACCAGATGATCTTTTCAGTGTATGTGCTGGCCTCAACGCTGGCCAGCGCGGGGCTGACCATGGCGGTGACCCGCATGGTGTCGGAGGAGCAGGTGCGGGCCAGCCGCAAAGCGATACGCGGTATGATGGCAAAATTGCTGGCGGCCAGCGCCGTGCTGGGCTGCGCGACGGCGGCGGCGCTGTTTTTTTTCAGCCCTTTTATCGGCGGCACCCTTTTGGGTGACGCGCGCAGCGTGCCCAGCCTGAAGGTGTTGTCGCTTAGTGTGCCGCTGATGGCGGTATCCGCCAGCCTGCGCGGCTATTTTATGGCGCGCAGGCGTATCCCTTTCACCGCCTTTACCCAGGTGCTTGAACAGGTCATCCGCTTTGCGGGGTGCGTTGTTCTGCTGGCGGTATTGGGCGCAGACAGCCTTGGCCCGGCCATTTTTGCGGTAATGGCCTCAGACAGTTTGTCTGAGCTGTCGTCCTTTTTGCTGCAGGGCGGGGCGCTGGGCAAAGATTTGAAAAAACTGCCTGAGGCCGGCGCGGCCATCCCCAAAAAGCCGTCTGTTCTGGCCCGCCTGTGCGCCATTGCCCTGCCCATTGCGGCGGTGCGGGGGCTGGGCAGCGGGCTGGGCACCATCGAAAGTATTTTGGTGCCGCAGCGTATGGCCGTGTATTTCGGGGGCGCCAGCGGGGCGCTGGCGGCGTGGGGACAGCTGAAGGGGATGGCCCTGCCGCTTTTGATGTTCCCCTCCAGCTTTATCTCAAGCTTTGTCATGCTTTTGGTGCCTGAGTTCAGCGAAAACGCCGTCACCCGGCACGACGGTGAAAACCGCCTGCTCACCGCGCGTGCGATGCATCTGACGCTGGCTTCCTCCATCGGTATCGCGGCGCTGTTTTTGCTTTTGGGCAACCAGATGGGGACCGCCGTTTACAACGACCCGGGTATTGGGTTTTATCTGATCGTTCTGGCCCCGCTGACGCCGCTTATCTATGCTGAAAGCGTGGCTGAGGGGCTATTAAAAGGCCTTGACCAGCAGATGAGCACCCTCTGGTTCACCCTCATCAACTCGGTGGTGCGTATTGCGCTGATTTGGCCGCTGTGCGCCCAGCTGGGCATGAAGGGCTTTTTATACGTGATGCTGGTGAGCAACGTATTGACAAGTTTTTTACATCAGCGCAAGCTGCTGCGGGTAACCGGCCTGAAACTGCAATGGAGGAAATGGGTGATAAAGCCGCTGGCCTCGGCGGCCATCGGGCTGTGCCTGGCGGCGCCGGTACTGCGGATGACCGAGAGCGCCGGGGTATGGGTGCAGCTGGCGGCAGGGGGCGGCGTATGCGGCGCCGCATATCTTGTAGCCCTGTATGCCACAGGCTGCGTACGGCGGGAGGATATTTTCGGCAAACGGCTTAAAAAAGCAAAAAGCCCACGCCCGGCCAGGGGCCGGGGGTGAGCCGAGGGAAGAAACGCGGCGGCCTGCGTTTATAAAAGACAGGTACTGGCCGCGCAAAAGGCCCCTATAGGGGGAAGAGGCCCGTAAAGACCGCCGCCCCGGAAAGGGTATCATACAAAATACAACGTCATAAAAAATAGCCGAAAACGGATAACGCTGCGGCTGAGGTTACAAGGTTTATTTTTTGTTGTTTCACAACGCGTGCTTATAAAAGCACGCTGCTCCACAATAAAAAATAACATGAACGGCAGGCCCGCTGTATATCAAGGCCTGCCGTTCATGTTATTTTATGAAAAAGAGCAGTGTATAAAAGCCGTGAAACAGCCGGGCGCGGGCCGGGCCTGCCGAAGGACGGCTCCCCGCCGGCCAGTCGCTGGATATCCCGAGAGAAAAGCTTCAGGCTGAGGCTTTTGTGCAAGGAAAAAGAGGCAAACGCTCAAACGCTCTTTTTTTCTTCAAGCATCCGGGCGATGTGCCCCATAAAACGCTGGCGAAGCGCGCCGTCTGCGATGGAGGGCGAATCACCCAAACGGACGTAGCTTTCGGCAGGGACAAATCCCCCGGCCATGGAAGCGTGCCCGCCCCCGCTGCCCAGCCCCTGCAGCGCGGCGGCCGCCAGCCTGCCGCAGTGGATGGCGTCGATTTCGCTGCGGACGGAAAATTTTAAACCGTCCGACCTGACCGAGTAAACGATGGAACAGGTGATCTCAGAAAGAGAGAGGATAAAATCAGACACCATGGCGATCAGCGCGTCAGGACAATCAAAGGGGATACGGGCAAAGCCGGTTTCACCGAAAATATGGATGTTTTCAATTGCGGCGCCGTAGGCCTTGAGGTCGTCAAATTCCATCGTGCTGGAATGCATGCGCCGCAGCAAGATCTGGTTTGCGTGTTTGTGCAGCATGGCGAACATATCGACGTCAAGGTCGGTCACCCCGCGCGAGAGGTCGGCGGTATCGATGCGCAGGCCGTATAAAAGCGCGGTGGCCGCCTCCTGCGGGAGGGGGGTGCCGCTTTCAAGAAAATACTGCGCCACCAAGGTGGAGCAGGAGCCCACGATGCGTACGTCCCGGTAGGCGTAATCGCAGGGGATAAAGGTGGGATGATGGTCGATACAGGCGACCTCGTCGCCGGGAAGATCGGTGAGATTGGCGTTGTATTTTTGCGCGTCTACCGTTACGATGTAGTCGTCGGACGTCATATCGTGTATTTGAGAGGCCTCGGTCAGTTCAATGGGCAGCAGGGCCAGCATCTGCTGGGTAGAGTAGCGCTCGATCTTGCCGGTATGGCAGATGGTGGCTGCAACCCCATGTACTTTTAAAAATACCTGCAGGCCGTAAGCGCTGGCAATGGCGTCGGGGTCAGGGAAATTGTGCGTCTGAATAAAGACGCGGTGACCCTGTAGAAGTGAGACAAGTTTATTCCAATCCATATAGCACCTCGAAAAAGCTGTGTGATTATGATGTGACCGTATGCTTTATTGTACTGAATTTGACGGCAAAACGCAAGGGAAAGAACTGGTAATGCCCGAAAAAAAGAGATAGAATAAAAAAGAAAGAGCGGGACGGCCCGTCAAAAACACGTTTGAGGATAAAGGGGAAGTTATGGAAATAAGAAAATTTGAAAAAGCGCAGGCCAGCCTGCTGGGGTTTGGCTGTATGCGGCTGCCGGTGCTGGCGGGAAAAGAGGCGGGCATAGACCGGCCAAGGGCCATGCGGCTGCTTGACAGGGCCTATGACAGCGGCGTCACTTATTTTGACACGGCCTTTATGTATCATGACGGCGAGAGTGAAGAGCTGGTGGGCCAATGGCTGCGCGGAAAGCCGCGCGCCACTTTGCAGATCGCCACAAAATATCCCATCTGGATGGAAGAGGCGGGGACGCTGGAGGAGTGTCTGCGCGTTCAGCTTGAAAAATTGGGTACGGACTATATCGATTTTTATCTGCTGCACGGGCTTTCAAAAAACAGCTGGGAAAAGGTAAAACAGGCCGGGCTGCTGCCCAAGCTGAAAGAACTGAAACGGCAGGGCGTGCTGAAACAGATCGGTTTTTCCTTTCATGATGAATATCCTGTTTTTGAAGAGATCCTCACAGCTTTTTCATGGGATTTTTGCCAGATACAGCTGAATTATATGGACGCGGAATATCAGGCGGGCGTGAAGGGGTGCGAGTTGGCCGCCCGGTTGGGGGTGCCGGTGGTGGTGATGGAGCCGGTAAAAGGCGGCAGCCTGGCAAACCCGCCCGAAGAGATCGCGGCGGCTTTAAAAAGCCTGCATCCCGCATGGTCGGGGGCTGCATGGGCGCTGCGCTGGGCGGCCAGCCAAAAGGGTGTGATGACGGTGCTGTCCGGCATGTCGGACGAGGCCCAGGTGGAGGACAACCTGAACACTTTTTCGTCTTTTGAACCCCTGGACGAAAAGGAATGCGCGGCGCTGGAGAAGGTGGGGGCGCTGTACCGCGCCCGTACCCGGGTTGCCTGCACCGGATGCCGTTACTGTATGCCCTGCCCCGCCGGGGTGAATATCCCCGCCCTGTTTGGGCTGTACAATCATGCCCATATCTACAACTTTTTAGAAGAGGCGCGTTACCAGTACGGGCAGCTGGAGGAGAAAGAAAAACCGGACAACTGTGTTGCCTGTGGAAAATGTATGCAAAAATGCCCGCAGCATATCGAGATACCCGCCCGCATGGAAGAGGTACGGGAGTGGACGAAGAGGGTGTTTTAAGACGCGGAGGAAGAAAAAACAGGCCTAAAATAATAAAAGGCCCGAAGCGAAGCGGAAAATGGAGGCGTTTTTATAACAGGACGGCCATTTGAAGGCCGCCTCAGGAGGGCCCGGCGTTTTTATACGCGGGCAGAGAAAATAGAAATCGTTGGAGCATTGGAGGAAAAAAATTGAAGAAATTTTTAGCGGTGGTTTGTATATGCGGGATCATCGCCGCATGCCTGTGTGCCTGCGGCCAAACCCGGACTGAGAACGGCGAAAGCGTGCCCCCTGTAAATGGGACGAGCGAACCGGCAGACGGCGATGAGCCAAAAGGCGGCGAGGCTGCCGGAAGCCGCACCGCAGCGGTGGGAGGGTGCCTGTTGACGGTGCCGCAGGGCTATACCATACATATTGACGGCGGTATCGTGCTCACGCATCCTGAATATAACTGGCAGATGCTTTGCGTTGTGAAAGACCGGCCGTATACTGTGGGCAAAGAGGACCCTGCCTTCATCACACAGGCGGCAGAGGACGCGGGCTATACGATCACCAAGCAGGTGGATTTTGTAACGCTGGACGGCCGGGAATACGAGTATTTTGCCTATGACGACGGATATAACAATATGCTGCTGGTCAATACGCAGGCGCCCGGAGACAAAACGCTGGTCGGGCTGGCCGTCCGGTACGGCAGCAATACCGAGGAGGAGACCTTGCGGGAGCTGCACGTCATTTTATCCACCGCGGCCCCGACCCAGGAGGCCGACAGTACCGAAGAAGAGCTGGTACGGCGCGGGGTGATCCCCGCAGACGGGACGTTGGCGCTGGAACAAAACGGCATCAGGACGGCGGCGGTGACCTATGAGCTGGAGGACTTTACCCTGACGGCTGCCGTGCCGGACATCTTTTATTGGATGAAAGGGGAAAACGACCCGGGCGAACCGGCCAAAAGGTTTATGACGGCGGACGGAGGGATAGAGGCCGCAGCCTATTTTGCAGAGAATTTTGCGTATGAGGACATCAGCGACTGCGTGCGCGACGCCACAGAGCCCGCTGAGGATTATCAAAACGTCGTATTATCGGATATGCAGACCGAGACGGTGGACGGAAGGACCGTCTATTATCAAAGTTTGCGTTATGAATATTATTGGGAATATAAAGACGAGCATGCCGTTTACAATAAGCTGGCGGCGGCCACCAGCTTTGAAAACGGCTGTTATATGCTGGTGATCGCCGACCAGAAAGGGGACGGCGGCCTTTTAGACTTTGACAGCATCCGCGCGTTTTTTGAGAAAGGCAGCGCCGCCAACGTCAACACCATTGTGCCGGGCAGCGGCGGCCTGCCGGAGGAGCGGCGGCATATCGCATCGCAGCAGGAGGCGGAAGAGGCGCTGCGCGAGGACGGACAGAAGGCCCGCAGCCAGACAGGCAGCCCTACACTGGCGGAACTTGAGACCCGTATGGAGGAGGCCTATGGGCTTTATGCGGTGAATTTGGGCGCGATGCCTTTGCCGGTGGCGCAGCAGGTAGAGGAGGCGTTTGCTGCGATGTATCAGCAGTATCCGCAGCTGAGAGGAAGCGTGACGAACCTGTCGGTGGGAAAAACGATTGGAAACACGGTGGCGGTTACGGCATACAATGCCTTTATCTAGGATGAAGAAAGCCTGTACCCGGCGGTTTATAAGATGGAGATAATGCTCAGCGAGGACGTTTTCTGCAACCAAAACAAGCTGAACAATATGATCGAACACTCGGTGAAAGAGGGCCACTGGATGGAGGGGACCGATCCGCGGGCGATAGTGGTGCATGAGCTGGGCCACGCCCTGCTCAACCGCATCACCATGGATAGATACGGGCTTTCGGTTCCTTACTATATTACCGAAGCCAATGGCAGGGCCTTTTCACAATATGTAACGGACGGGCTGCGCGATCATCAATACACCGCGGCGGGGATCATCCGTCAGGGCTATGAGGCCTATTGCGCGGCGCACCCGGAAGAAGCACTGGATGAAGACAGTTTCCGCGCGTCTATCTCAGGCTATGCGCTGGGTAAGCAGGCGGATGGCGGCATCTCTTACAGCGAGACGTTTGCCGAGGCGGTGGCCGACGCGTATCTGCACGGCGACGGCATGTGCGAGGCTTCAGCCTTTATTTTAAAAGCCGCGGGGCTGCAAGACACAGAGGGAGAGCCGCCTTTTTCCGTACAATGTTTTGACGAGGCGGCCTGATTGAAAAAACGCGGCTGTACAGGCCTGTTAAAAAAAGCGGGGGTGAAACCGAAAGGCTTCATCCCCGCTTTCTGCCTGATTGCCCGGCAAAACGCTTTTGGACTTATTTGGCGAGATACCTTGACAGATGAGGTATCTCATGATAATATATCGGTAAAGGGGGGATGCGCAATGCTTTTGGCGTCGGACGTACTGCGCGGTTTTACCGATACCATCATTTTGGCGTATCTCGTCAGGGGCGACAGCTACGGCTATGCCATCAACAAAAGCCTTGCGCGGTTGAGCGGCGGCGCCTTTGAACTGAAGGAGGCCACGCTGTACACCTCTTTCAGACGGATGGAGGAGAGCGGGCTGATACGTTCTTACTGGGGTGAAGAGGGCGCGGGGGCGCGCCGCCGGTACTATGCCGTCACCCCCGAAGGAGAACGGCTTTACCGGGAGAATCTGCGTGATTGGTCTGCATTACAGACGCTTTTGAACGCGGTGTTTGAGGAGGAAAAACAATGAAAAATGAAATGGTGGAGAGTTATCTCGAAAGTTTGTTTCGTGAGATACCCATGACCCAAAAGGCGCGGGAGCTGCGGGACGAGTTGGAAGCGGATATGTGCGAGAGGTTCGACGATCTGGTGCAGGGCGGCGTCAACGAGGGCGACGCCTTCCGGCAGGTAGTGGCCTCTCTGGGCGATGTGGGCCCCATGCTGCGTGAGCTTGCGCCCGACGCGGCGCTGTCAGCGCAGATCAATTATTACCGCCAGAGAAAAGCCATTGGTATTGCCTGCGGTGTGGCACTGTATATTTTGGGCGTTGGGGGGCTGATATTTGGCGCCGTACTGCTGGAGCCGCTGATCGGAGACGACTACGCGGGCGTGGCAGGGCTGATGATGCTGTTTCTTTGCGCCGCCGTTGCCACCGGCCTGATTATTTATGTGTGCAGCGCGGTGCCCTATGAATTGACGCCGTACCTGCAAAAACCGGATGCAGAGGGCAGCTACCGCCCCGGTGAACTGCCGCAGCCGGAGGAGGGCGGCAGCCATAACCCCCTTTCAAAAAAGACACGGCTTGGCCAGATGTATCAGGCGGTCAACTCTATTTTTTGGATGCTGGTGACCGCGGCCTACCTGCTTTACAGTTTTGTTACGAATAACTGGGCTTTCAGCTGGATCATCTTTGTCGCGGCGGCGGCCGTCAGCGAGTTTATCAAGCTGTTCTTTTTGACAAAAAGCAAAAAATAAAGCCGCAGTTTCAAAAAAAGACGTGGGCTGAAGCACGAAAAAAGTCAGAACCTTTTAAATACAGAGGGCCCCGGGGACGACCCGGGGCCCTCTGCTGTAAAAAATAGCGGGAAACGAATAACGCTGGGGCTGAGGGCCTAAGGTTTATTTTTTGTTGCTGCGCGGCGCGCGCTTAAAAAAGCGCCTTGCTCCGCAATAGCGGCGAGGGGCGAGGCAATCGAGACCGGTTGTTTTTATTGAGCGGCAGTAAAAACGCAATGCGCTTATGAGTTTTCGCCTTTTCAAACCGGCTGCGGCAGCTTTTTGCGCCCGCCCGGTATGCCGCAAACGGTTCAAAGGCATTTTCATCTCCGGTGGGCCATTTGTCCTGAAGACCGTTATAATCTATTTTAATGCGGCCGTCATATTTATGGGTATGGCATTACCATACCCTAAGCGGACAAAGGGCAACACGGTTTTTCGGGGCGGAAATAACAGCCGGCTGCCTCGTCCGTCTTGTCGGTTGCCATTTCCGCTCCCGAAAAACTCCGCAGGACCTGTCGGTGAGCTAACATGAGG
>JAUNTE010000397.1 GCA_030538855.1 Oscillospiraceae bacterium | reverse complement strand
GCGAGGGCCACTTCATGGCCAAGCTGCGAAAAAGCCCGGACGCCCCGGCGGCTGTTTCCAGGCGGACAAAGCCTGCCCGCCCGCCCAAGCCCTGCGCCGAGTGGCTGGCCTTTGCGGCGGAGTATTTCCCGGCGCTCAAAGCGCAAAGCGCCCATGCGGCGGGGGAGCGGCTGTTCCTGCTGCCCCAGGGCTGGCAGGGAGAAGGGCTCAAACTGAGTATCGCCCGCTGCGGCGTGACGCTGGGCCGGGCTCAGAAGGGCCGCTTTGAGCCGGACCACCACCTGTTCATGGCTTTTGGCCCGGAGTGCGAAAACCGGGAGGAACTGACCCTTGGCGACCCGCGCACCGAGGCGTGGCTGCGGGGCGAGGAGATCGAGGCTGTCACCGCGAAAAACGGCTGGTGTGCCGTGCTGGTGAACGGCCTGCCACTGGGCGGGGGCAAGGTGAGCGGCGGCCGGGTGAAGAACCACTACCCCAAGGCCCTGCGGAATCTCAAATGACGGGAAGGCGAGACGGATGATACGAAGCGCGACCCAAAACGATTACGCGCCGGCGGAGGCCATCATGGAGCAGGTGCAGGATCTCCACGCCGGCTGGCGGCCGGACGTTTACCGCGCCGGGGTCACGGTGCTGACGCCGGACTATTTCGGCGAGCTGGTGCATGCCGGGCAGGTGCTGGTATACGAAGAAGAAGGCTCTGTCGCCGGCGTTGTCATCTTCCAGGAGCGGCAGGCGGGCGGCCCCGTGAAGATGGAGCGCAAGACCCTCTACATCGACTCCATCGCGGTGGATGAGGCGCACCGGGGGCGGGGTATCGGCCGCCGGCTGCTGGACGAGTGCAAGGCCATTGCGCGAAAGCGTGGCTGCTGCGGCCTGGAACTGCAGGTGAACGCGCTGAACGCGCGGGCGATGAAACTCTACCGAGAGTACGGCTTTGGCGAAAAGTCGGTGAACATGGAGCTGAACTTCTGAAAGGAGCCCCCAAAAACCGCGCAAACAGGCGGCAAAAGGGCCCCTGCGGCCCGCCGCCCCCCCTTGTCATCCCCGGCGGGATATGATAAAATTATTTAGTTATTGGCAATTGTTTGGGCAAAAAATGGCCCAAGATGTAATAGGAGGAATCCGAATATGTCCGGACACAGCAAATGGAACAACATCAAGCGCAAGAAGGAGAAGACCGACGGCCAGAAGGCCAAGATCTTCACCAAGGTCGGCCGTGAGATCGCGGTGGCGGTGCGTGCCGGCGGCGCTGACCCCAACTCCAACAGCAAGCTGCGCGACCTGATCGCCAAGGCCAAGAGCCTGAACGTGCCCAACGACAACATCCAGCGCATCATCAAGCGCGCCGAGGGCGGCGAGAAGGACAACTACGAGGCCATCACCTACGAAGGCTACGGCCCCTGCGGCGTGGCCATGATGGTGGAGACCCTCACCGACAACCGCAACCGCACCGCGGCCAACCTGCGCCACTACTTCGACAAGTTCGGCGGCAACCTGGGCAACATGGGCTGCGTCAGCTTCATGTTCACCCAGAAGGGCGTCATCGTGCTGGACGGCGAGGGCCTGGACGAGGAGAAGGTCATGGAGGACTGCTTCGACGCCGGCGCCGAGGACTTCGACATGGGCGACGACGTGGTGGAGGTCACCTGCGACCCCGACAGTTTCTCTGACGTGCGTCAGGCTCTGGAGGACAAGGGCTACAGCTTTATCTCCGCCGAAGTGGAGATGGTGCCCGCCACTACCACCGCCATCACCGACGAGGACAACCAGAAGCTGATGGCCAAACTGCTG
>JAUNTE010000071.1 GCA_030538855.1 Oscillospiraceae bacterium | reverse complement strand
CATTACGGGCAGGGATACTCGTTTGTGACCATTCCTTTGATTTGCGCGTCGTTAAAAAAGCTCATTGCAAATTATCTCCTTGATATTATGTGGCAATTTAAGTATAAAACCGCCACTACTAATTTATCAAGAGATAAAAAGCACTTTTACATCTCTCACAATAGGGCTTGTAAATTTGGAGGAGAAAAATGAAGAGGCCGTGTTGTTTACACGACCCTCCGCTTTTTGGAACCGGTTTATTTTTTTGTCGGTTTGAAACGACTGAATAAACCTCTGAATGTCTAGGAGGTATAAATTCCGTTCTCTTCGAACCTGAAACCTCTCCTCATCCATACAGCATAGAACATCAGCGGCAATAGCAACTCTGCAGCAGCTATACCTACTCTGCAGTATCGGTCTTTGATAGATTCTTCCAATTGAGCACATTTGAAGCCTTTATCACTTTCACGATTTTTGGTCTTCTTCTGGTACTCCATCGAAGTTTTATCCTCTTCGAACTTCAGTTTATACAGCTTTGCCAAGTTATCCACGGCGGTAGAATGTTCTTGACTGCCAGAGTTAATAATCTGTATTCCGAGAAAAAATTCTTCAAATGATCCGTAGATGCTGAGTGTTCTTCAGAAATCTTATCCATCAATCTTCTCATTGTTATTAACCACCTAAAAATAGTATTCTTTCGTTCCTTTTTAGCAATAAAATGATTGGTCTCGACGGCTTCGCCCATGCAGGTATGGCGGCAACCAGGCGAATGGCCAAATAAAAGATAAAAAAATTTTATAACAGGACGCAGAACCGGGGCCGCTTTTTTACAGCGGCCCCGGTTCTGCGCTTTTAAAGAAAAAGAAAGCAGTTCAGATGGCGTTATTGTATTCCGTAATCATACGGGACCATGTGGCAGGGCCGACCGCCCCGTCGATATTGAGGCCGTAGCGGGTTTGAAACGCCATGACCTGATTGCGGGTGGCGCGGCCGTATTTACCGTCTACCACCACGGTGGGAAAAGCGCCGCCCTCTTTGACGCTGATGGTATTGAGATAGCTTTGCACAAAACGTACGCTGTCGCCCGTGGAACCCTGACGCAGCACCGTGCCGGGATAAGCGGTGGATACTTTTGTGGGTGAGCCGGAAGTTAAAGCGTTATGGACGCGGATAATGGCGTTCCAGGTGTTTTGGCCGATGACGCCGTCCGCCGACAGACCGAACTGTTTTTGAAACAGCCGAACGGCCGTGGTGGTGTTGGAACCGTAGATCCCGTCTACCGTCTGGCTGGGAATGGCGGTATAAAAACGGCTCAGATCATTTAAATAGGTCTGCATTTTCGAGATGGATACGCCCCTGCTGCCCGACCGCATGGCTGTACCGGGATATGTGTCCGGCCCCTGGGGATTGTAGGTGTTATATTCGCTTACGATGGCGTTCCAGGTGTTGCGGCCGATGACGCCGTCCGCCGACAGCCCTTTGATGGCCTGATACCGGCGTACCGCAGCCTCGGTAGAACTGCCGTATTTACCGTCCACCGTCAGCCGGCCGATCTGGGGATACTGGGCGTTCAGGGCGTTCAGATACGTCTGCATCAGGCTTACGTCTGTTGAGCTGGAACCTCTGCGCAGAGCGGTGCCGGGATAGGCCGGATCGACCACACCGGGCACAGACGGGTCAGTCGGGTCGGGCGGGGTGCAGTTGACACAGTTCACATTAAAGTTTCCGTTTATTTCGTACTCCATTTGGATAGCCTCCTTTTTTCGCCATTCTATGACGGTTCCCGCCTTGATGTTCCCTTTGGATAATTTGTGTCCAGAGTGTTAAAACTGAAAAAACACCAAAGTTTTTTTCAGGAACCTCTTGACAACTTTTATTTTGGGATTACAATGATATTAGCACTCGAACATGAAGAGTGCTAAAACAAAAAGAGAGGGTGACCGCCGTGGGGATCGATGAACGAAAAAGCCGTGTTTTGCGTGCCATTGTTTCATTATATGCCATCGGCGGCGAACCGGTGGGCTCAAGCCTGCTGAGCAAGCATCTTGACCTTGCCGTCTCTACCGCGACACTGAGAAATGAGATGGCCGCCCTGACGCGCCTTGGCCTTTTAGAGCAGCCCCATACCTCAGCGGGAAGGGTGCCTTCCACCGCGGGCTACCGTTATTATCTGGATAACCTGATGCCGGAAGACTGCCAGTTGTCTTTACGTGAAAAACAGGTGATCGACGAGATCTTTGAGGCCTTGGATTATGACCCCGGCCGTTTGGCAAAAGGGGCCGCCCGTGCCCTGAGTGAACTGTTAGGTTACAGCGTTGTGGCCGCTACCCCAAAATCAGAGGATATGCGTATTGCGCATTATGAGCTGATCGCCGCCGGGCGGTATACGGTGGCAGTATTGGCCGTCACCAGCGCGGGGGGCGTACTCACCCGTGTTGCAAGGGTGCCGCAGGCGTTTTCTGACAGCGACCTTGCCCTGTGCGAAACACTGCTGAACCGGGCGCTGTGCTTTATCTCTCCTGACGACGTGGGCCCCGCGCAGCTGACAGAGATCAGGATGGCTCTCGGAAAAAGTGAGCAAACGCTTTTTTCTATCGTCAACGCGGCGGTAACGCTGCTGAGAGAGGCCGGGCGTTCTTCCACCTATCTTGCGGGGCAGCAGTATCTGCTGGGCTGGCCTGAGCTCTCTGATTCTCTGCCCGATATTTTAGAGCTGTTCGCCGACAGCGAACGCACCCAGCGGCTGATCATCCCCCGGACAGACCATGTCACCGTGCTGCTGGGAGAGGACCTTCCCGGCAAGCCCTTGCCGGGGCTGGCCATCATGTCGAAACGGTATCTTGCGGGGGGCGGCCTGACAGGGGCCATTGCCATTGCAGGCCCCGAGCGGATGCCCTATCATAAATTGATTTCAAAGCTGAACTATTTCGCCCTGCTTTTGGGGCGGGCGATGTCGGGCAATAAGGAGGAAGCGTAATGTCAAGCGAGACAGAAAAGAAAGAGCCTTTAAACAAAGATGCCGGTGAAACCGCCGAGACGACGGCAAAGACCGGGGTTTTAGACAAAGAGGAAAAAACAGAGCCGGCGGCGGAGAAAAAAAACACGGAAGCAAAAAAAGAAGAGCCTAAGAAAAAAGAGAAAAAGGACGCGGCTGAAAAACTGCAGAAAGAGCTGGACGAAACTAAAGAACGTCTTTTGCGCACTGTGGCCGAGTATGACAATTTTCGTAAGCGCACCTTAAAAGAAAAAGACGCGGCTTTTGGAAACGGCGTTTCACACGCCATGGCCGGGCTGCTGCCGGTGCTGGATACCCTGGAGATGGCGGCCGCCGCGCAGAGCGAGGATGAAAATTATAAAAAAGGCGTCCTTCTGACGCTGGAAAAAGCGCAGGAGGCATTAAAAAATTTAAATGTGCAGGAGATCAAGGCCGAGGGACAGCCTTTTGACCCGGCCGTTATGAACGCCGTCATGCAGGAGGAAGCGGATGAAGCGCATCCCTCGGGCACGGTGACCAAGGTATTTCAAAAAGGCTATATGCTGGGCGAGCATATCATCCGGCACGCCACCGTCGTGGTGGCAAAATAGAAGCTGTAAGCGGGGCGCCCTCACACCGTCCCGCCGCAGATATGAGCGTTTATCACACATCAATTTGGAAGATATAGAGAAGGAGAAATGACTTATGGGAAAAATCATCGGTATCGACTTAGGTACGACCAACAGCTGTGTGGCGGTGATGGAGGGCGGCGAGCCCGTCGTTATCGCCAATGCAGAGGGCGCACGCACCACGCCGTCCGTCGTCGCTTTTAAAGGCGGAGAGCGCATGGTAGGACAGGTGGCGAAACGCCAGGCCATCACCAACCCTGAGGGCACGGTGGCCTCCATCAAGCGCCATATGGGCTCTACCCACAAAGAGACGATCGAAGGAAAAAGCTACACCCCGCAGGAGATCAGCGCGATGATCCTTGCCAAGCTGAAGGCGGACGCCGAGAGCTATCTGGGCGAGAAGGTGACCGAGGCCGTCATCACCGTGCCCGCCTATTTTAACGACGCGCAGCGTCAGGCCACCAAAGACGCGGGCGCCATTGCGGGCCTCGACGTCAAACGTATCATCAACGAGCCTACCGCCGCGGCGCTGGCTTACGGCGTAGATAAAGAGGAAGACCAGAAGGTAATGGTGTACGACCTGGGCGGCGGCACGTTTGACGTGTCCGTCATCGAGATGGGCGACGGCGTGACGGAAGTGCTGTCTACCGCCGGTGACACCCGCCTTGGCGGCGACGATTTCGACCAGCGCGTGATCGATTGGCTGGCCGACGGTTTTCAGAAAGAAAACGGCATTGACCTGCGCAAAGACAAGATGGCTGCCCAGCGCCTGAAAGAGGCGGCGGAAAAAGCCAAGATCGAACTCTCCGGCGTAATGAGCACCCCCATCAACCTGCCGTTCATCACCGCCGACGCCAACGGCCCCAAACATTTGGATACCACCCTGACCCGCGCCCAGTTCAACGAGCTGACAGCCGACCTGGTGGAGCGGACCATGGGCCCGGTGCGCCAGGCGCTGAAGGACGCCGACTTAAAACCCGGCGACCTGCATAAAGTACTGCTGGTGGGCGGTTCTACCCGTATCCCGGCCGTGCAGGAGGCTGTACAGAAATTTATGGGCACCGACCCCTCGAAAGGCATCAACCCTGATGAATGCGTCGCCATCGGCGCGGCCATCCAGGGCGGCGTTTTGGGCGGCGACGTAAAGGGCCTGCTGCTGCTGGACGTGACCCCGCTGTCTCTGGGCATCGAGACGCTGGGCGGCGTATGCACCAAGATCATTGAGCGCAACACCACCATCCCCACCAAAAAAAGCCAGGTGTTTTCAACGGCGGCCGACAACCAGCCCAGTGTAGAAGTACGTGTACTGCAGGGCGAGCGTGAAATGGCCCGCGACAATAAAGAGCTGGGCGTGTTCCATCTGGACGGCATCCCCGCCGCGCCCCGCGGCGTGCCCCAGATAGAGGTGACCTTTGACATTGACGCCAACGGCATTGTGAACGTCTCGGCCAAAGACCTTGGCACGGGCAAAGAGCAGAAGATCACCATCACCTCCTCTACCAATATGAGCAAAGACGATATTGAAAAGGCTGTAAAAGAAGCTGAACAATATGCCGAAGAGGATAAGAAAAAGAAAGAAGAGGTTGAGACCCGCAACGGCGCCGACCAGATGGTGTTCCAGGTAGAAAAAGCGATCTCTGATTTGGGCGATAAGGCCCCGGCTGAGATAAAAGAGCAGCTGACCGCGAAAAACGACGCTTTAAAAGAAGCCATCAAAGGCGGAAATCTGGACGACATCAAAGCAAAAATGGACGACGTGCAGAAGGTGCTGAACGAGTTCTCACAAAAGGCCTATGAAGCCGCCGCCGCGCAGCAGGCCGCGGGCACAGCGGAAAATCCTTCCGCCGCTTCGGGCGCCGAAGGCAAGAAAGACGACGGTTATGTAGACGCCGATTACCGTGAAGTGGACGATAACAAATAAGAAAAGATCAAAATAATCGGGGCGGCCGCCCATTCGGCCGCCCCTTTCCCTGTGGGAAAGCAAGGTGAGGGAAAGTATGGCAGAAAAACGAGATTATTACGAGGTTCTTGGCATCGCAAAATCGGCCTCGGCAGACGAGATCAAAAGCGCCTATCGAAAAAAGGCGAAAAAATATCATCCCGACCTCAACCCCGACAATAAAGAAGCCGAAGAAAAGTTCAAAGAGGTCAACGAGGCGTATGAAATTTTGTCCGACCCGGACAAACGCCAAAAGTATGACCAGTTCGGCCATGCCGCTTTTGACCCGGCCTCGGGCGGTTTTGGCGGCGGCGGTTTCAGCGGCGGCTTCGGCGGCGTAGACTTGGGGGATATTTTTGGGGATATTTTCGGGGGCTTCGGCGGTTTTGGCGGCGGCAGCCGCAGCCAAAGGGCCAACCCCAACGCCCCCCGCAAAGGGGCCGACCTGCGCATCAGCGTTGCGGTGAGCTTTATGGAGGCCGTGCACGGCTGTAAAAAGACGGTTACCATCAACCGTAAAGACACCTGCCCCGAGTGCGGCGGCAGCGGCGCAGCCAAGGGCACCAGCCCCGAGACCTGTGACCAGTGCCACGGCAGCGGTATCGTCACTGAGCAGACCCGCACCCCCTTTGGTATCATGCAGAGCCAGCACCCCTGCCCCAAATGCGGCGGAAAAGGCCGTGTTATCAAGTCTCCCTGTAAAAAATGCGGCGGCAGCGGCCGTATCAGCAATGCAAAAACGCTTGAGATCAATATTCCCGCAGGTATCGACGACGACCAGAGCCTGGCTTTGCGCGGCCTTGGCGACAACGGCCTGAACGGGGGGCCGGCAGGCGATCTGATCGTGATCGTGACGGTACGGCCCGACCCCATGTTTGAACGGGACCGGTACGATATTCACGTCACCGTCCCCATTACCTATTCTCAGGCCGTTTTGGGCGCAGAAGTTGTGGTGCCCACCGTTGACGGCAAAGTACAGTACAATATCCCCGAGGGGACGCAGGGCGGCACGGTGTTCAGGTTAAAAGGCAAAGGTATTCAGTATCTGAACGGGCGCGGCCGGGGCGACCAGTATGTAAAAGTGAACGTCGAGATACCTAAAAAACTCACCCGCGACCAGCGCAAAGCGCTGGAAGCTTTTGAGGCGACCTTAAAAGATGACAACTATGAACAGCGCAAAGACTTTTTTAAATCTCTGCGGGATAAATTTAAATCCTGACGCGATCAAAATATAATGCTTTTCGAAAAAAGCCGGGCCTTGGGCGCGGCGACCGTAGGTAAACGCTGCCCTTGTAAGAAAATCTTCGCGCAAAGCGCCGTCAAAGCGGCTTGACAGGCCGCAAAGGGCTTTGGTGCAGATCTTCTTTGTTCTGCATGGGATATTCTCTTGAGAGAAGCGCAAAGCAGTTTTGGCCCTGCGTTTTTTCATGGATAACAGCAGAAAAGATCCCGGTGACCCCTACAGGGGTCACCGGGATCTTTTAAATATGAGGGCAATCAAAACCGCCCTGAAACCGATGCGTTCCTCCGGCACTGCGCCGTCTGGGCCGGATACTTTTTACTCGAAGCAGAAATGGAGATATTCCAGTTCTGTTGCAGAGAAGCAGAAAAGAAACTACAAAGCCTTAGCCACAGCGTTATGCTCTTTCGCTGTTTTTTATTGTGGAAAGGACGCTTTTTAAGCGTGACCGTGCAGGACAAAAAATAGACCCTGTAACCGTATCCGCAGCGTTTTTCGTTGCGGACTATTTTTTATTGCTGCACAATAAAAGATATTTGCTCTCTAGGGCCTCGCCTTAGCCGCCTATCGCGGCAGCGGCGCAAATAGACAAAAGCCAGTCTCCGCTTTGCTGCGGCTATTTTTATCGCTCAGGCGGACAGCGTCGAAAAACAAAAGTTTGTCATACAATAGTGGAGAGAATGGCAAAAAAAGGAGAGCCAAAAAAAGGCCGCATAACATACTTTATCTGTTTTTTAAAAAAGTTACCGCTGTTATTTGACAGAAATTCATATGGGTATTAAACTAAAAATGTCGGAAAAGAAAAAACAGACGCATAAAAAGCTTCACCGCCCACACAGCGGTCTATATAGGGCAAGGTTCACAGGGGAGGTCTTTATGGAAAGGATTTTTGCGATTTTTTTCGCAGCATTGGCGGTTTTGCTGGCCGTTATTTTATGGGTTGTGGGTAAAAAGTTGCGGCTTCTGCGCAAAGAGGAAGAAGAGCTGAAAACATTTTTAAAACAGATACCGGGCGGTATCTTCTCTTATACCGCTGATGAAAAGGAGGAACTGGGCATCATCAGCGAGGGATTATGGAAGCTTTTTGAATATGACGGTGAAGAAGAGTTCCGCCAGGCGGTACACAATCGTTTCTCTGAGATGGTATACGAGGAAGACCGCAAACGTGTACTGGAGAGCATCGACAAACAGGTGGAAAATACACCGCACGATAAAGTGGAATACCGTATCGTCACCAAAACAGGAAAATTACGCTGGGTATATGACTGCGGACATCTGGCAGAGGACTCTACCAAACAAAAAACATTTTATGTGGCTATTTTAGACGACACCGAACAAAAAGAAATGCAGCAGAATTTAGAGAAAGCGCGCTCAGTAAGCCGGGCAAAAAGCGATTTTCTATCAAATATGAGCCACGAGATCCGCACCCCGATGAACGCGATCATCGGCATGACGGCCATTGCCCGCCAGCACCAGGGCGAGCCGGAAAAAATGATGGAATATCTCGACAATATCGCCCTTGCCTCTGAGCATCTGCTTCTTCTCATCAACGACATTTTAGATATGTCTAAAATTGAAAGTGGCAAGATCGAGCTGCATGAAGAAGCCTTTGATTTTAAAAGCTGGATGGAGAGAACGAAAGCGCTGTTCTCTTTACAGGCGGCTGAAAAGCATATCCAGTTTTTGATACACTGTGAAGGGTACTGCAAAAATTTACTGATAGGCGATACCCTGCATTTGAACCAGATCATTTATAACCTGCTCTCGAACGCGCTGAAATTTACGCCTGAAAACGGCAGCGTCACCCTGTCAATCGCGCTTTTGCGGCAGGAGGGCAGAAAAAAGTGGATACAGTTTCAGGTAACAGATACCGGCCCCGGCATTGCGTCCGGCAATCTCAGCCGTATTTTTGAAGCTTTTGAACAAGAGAGCGCCGCTACCGCCCAGCAGTTTGGGGGTACGGGGCTGGGCCTGCCCATCAGTAAAAAGCTGGCCGAACTGATGGGCGGCAGTATCGAGGCCCGCAGCGAAGTGGGAAAGGGCAGCGTTTTTGTGGTGACACTGCCGTTCACCGTGGCTGAAAAAACGCAGCAAACTCTTCCGGCCGCGCAGTTTGATTTTACCGGAAAGCGCATATTGACGGCGGACGACAACGTGCTGAACCGTGAGATCATAAAAGAGCTGATGCACGGGACAGGGGCGGAAATAGACTGCGTGGAGGACGGCAAACAGGCATTGGAAGCCTTTTTGCGCTCAGACGCCGGATATTATGATTTGATACTGATGGACGTTCAGATGCCGGTGATGAACGGGCTGGACGCGGCCGCAGCTATCCGCACCGCCCCCCGTGAGGACGCGAAAAGCGTATTGATTTTTGCCATAACCGCCAGCGCCTTTTCAGAGGACGTGGAAAAAAGCCTGCGGTACGGGATGAACGCCCATATCACCAAGCCCATCAATTTAGAACAGCTGTGCCAAACATGGGACAGATTTTTAAATGGGAAAGATACCACCGCTTAACTGATATTGCCCCCCCAACAAGTAAAAAGAAAAGC
>JAUNTE010000396.1 GCA_030538855.1 Oscillospiraceae bacterium | reverse complement strand
ATTACGGATATGAAAATGCTAAGAGGTTTCTATTTTTAAAAAAATTTTTGGTTCATCATGATAAAACGACGGTATCAAATCAAAGCCAGGGTATGCAGACCTTATATAACGGATATATTCTTTTATTTCATCAAGTGATTTTGAAGCAAAACCATCCTCATATATCTGCGTTTCTGCATACATATACGCTGGGTCGTTCGGGTCTATATATCCGCCGCGCCCTATAGAATGATGCTGTTCCGCTCTTTTACAATGATCCCACCAAAGTATAGCTGATACGCTTCCCTTTTGCAGATATAAAAAGTCCAAAAACTTTTCCCAATCCTCAAAAAGGTATTCGGCGCATAATTTATACTTTTCAATATACTCCTTCAGTGCTTGTGTTATCATATGTTCTCCTATAAATCCAAATTGCTTTTATCCCCATTGTATATGATCGAATGAGAAAGAAGAAGACGCGCCCTTTTATTTGGTGTTCTGCCAAAATCTTGGGGTTTGAAAAAAAGAGGCGGAAACATTGCTGTAGATGTTTTCACCTTGCTTTTTCTGCCGGGCTTTTTCTTTTGGCAGACGCGAAATTATGATAAAATAACAAAAGAGACAGAAAACAGCCGCAGCGAAGCAGAGGCTATTTTTTTGGCTATTCGCCCGGTTGCCGCTATAGCTGTGAGGGCGAGGCCATTGAAATCAAATTTTTTTATTTCGCAATAATAAAAAATAAAGGCATGGCTTAAAATCCATGCCTTTATTTTTAATGGTTTACTGTCTCTCCCATTTGTTGCCTGATTTGCTTGTCGGGGGCAGACGATTGCCGCTGCGGATCGTGGCGGTACGGCCATCCTCTACCTTGCCACCGCGGGGCCCTACCTCTTGATAGGTGCCGCCGGGTACATTGTCATCACCGGGGTTATACAGGTTTTCACTGCTGTTACGGCTCATATTGATTGACCTCCTTTCCTTCCGTTTGCTTTTATTATCTCCGCAATACCGCGCAATATACCTGTAAAAGCGCCGTTCTTCAATAAGAACGGCGCGGGGATGCCTCTCTGATATAAATTTAACCTATAGCGTCATATACGACGTCAAGCATATGTATCTCTTCTAAATCATGCTCGTTCATCAGGCGGGCCAGCGATGAAACCAACTCATAATCAACCGAAATATCCGGTATCTTTAAAAGGCAGTGATCTCTGCTCATGATCCCATAGCTTTCATAATCTCCAATATCAGGGTGTGTAAATTTTTCTTTCACAACAATATATTTCTCCATCTGGTATTCCTCCAAAAATTAAATTGCCGAGGGGTTCAGAGTGGCTGGGCATCCCAAAGCAAGTATACGCACTCTGTCGTACAGCGTCGATATTTGAAAATATAAAACCCAAAATTATTTTTTGTTTTTACTTTTTTCAGTATATATCTCCTCTAAAAGTCCCTTCTGCTTTTTCATTATGACATATGGCAAAACATGGCCTTGCCTGTAATATCCAGCGGAAACATATCGTGCAAAAGGTTCCATCCCTGCAAAATATTTCTTTATTAGATAAAAACAGTATTTATTTACGGCGCTGTTTCACAGCCATCCTTTTTTCGCCATATGTTGGAAGAAGGAGGCTGATTACTATGAACAACGGCAAACGACAGCACTGTTCCTGCTGTTACCGCGGGCCGCAGGGCCCGCAGGGTGAACCCGGCCCCGCAGGGCCTATGGGGCCGGGCGGATGCCCTGGCCCAAGAGGGCTGCGAGGTATACCCGGTATTAGAGGCCCCATGGGCTGTCCTGGGCCTACCGGCCCTA
>JAUNTE010000070.1 GCA_030538855.1 Oscillospiraceae bacterium | reverse complement strand
TTATACCGATAATTATGATATACTTTTAGCTGACTATTCTGCGGCCTTTCTGAAACCAAAGGCCGCCTTAACCAGGGAGTGTTTTTTAAATTGAACTCTTTTAACGACGTATTCAATGCCGTAAAAGAATATTGTCAGGAAAAACTGGCGGCGGCCACCTACAATTTGTTTATCAAGGATATTGAGCCCGTATCATTTGACGGTAAAAAAGCCGCCCTTCTTTTTCATGCTGAGTTCAAGCGCAGCACTGTGGCCGAGCGTTACACCGGCCTTTTGAAAGAGGCTTTTTTGACCCTTTTGGGTTTTGAGGTGGAGTTAGAGCTGCGCTGCGACGAAAACACCATCGAGGTGCCCGCCCCGCAGGCGCCAAGCGACGCCCCGCGTCCCGCTTCGCCGGGAAACGGCAATTACGCCTACACCTTTGAAAATTTTATCGTGGGCAGTACCAATAAATTCGCCCATGCGGCCGCCCTGGCCGTGGCCTCCAACCCCAGCCATTCCTATAATCCTCTTTTTATATATGGAGACTCAGGCCTCGGAAAGACCCATCTTCTCAACGCCATCCGCTACGAGGTGGCGAAGAACCATCCCGATTTTAATATCGTCTATGTGGACGGAGAGGCCTTCACCAACGAGATCATCAGCGCCATCCGCGACAACTCCACCGTAGAATTTCATGAAAAATACCGCGCGGCCGATCTTTTGCTGGTGGACGACATCCAGTTCATCGCGGGCAAAGAGAGCACGCAGGAAGAATTTTTCCACACCTTCAACACCCTGCACAACTCGGATAAACAGATCGTTCTGGCCAGCGACCGTCCTCCCAAAGAGATCAAAAGCCTGGAGGACCGCCTGCGCACCCGTTTTGAATCAGGCCTGATGGCGGATATCCAGCCCCCGGATTTTGAGACCCGGGTGGCCATCATCCGGCGCAAAGCCGCGCTGCTCGGCCTCACCATCCCGGACGATGTGGCCGAGTTCATCGCAAACCATTTAAAAAATAATATCCGCCAGCTTGAGGGCACCGTCAAAAAGCTCAACGCCTACCGCCTGCTGGAGGGGGTACAGCCTGTCATCGGCGTAGCCCAGACAGCCATCCGGGATATTTTGAGCGAGACGCAGCCCATCCCCGTCACCATCGACAAAATACTCAGCGAGGTGGCCCGCACTTACAGCATCACTACGGCCGACCTGCGCAGCAGAAAGCGTACCTCCAATATTTCAAACGCCCGTAAAGTGGCCATGTACGTCATCCGTGAGATCACCGGCCTGTCCACACTGGATATCGGCAAAGAGTTTGGCGGCCGCGATCATTCCACCGTCGTCTACTCCCTCAGCGAAGTCTCTAAAAATATGGAAAATGACAGCCATCTGCGTGAAACGGTCGAAGATATCATCAAAAACGCGCGGGTTTGATTTTTCCACAAGTTATCCCTTTTCCACAAAGGACTTTTCCACATTTTAACCCCGCGTTTTTCTTTCCCCTTCAAATCCACAGATTGTCCACCCCTCTTTTCACTATTTAAAAAATGCAAAAAAGCCCGACAGCAGAAACGCTTGTCCCTCCCTTTTCCCCAATTCCACACCCCCTACTACTACTGCTATCTTTTTATTTATATTTCAGCTGAAAAGCTGTTTTTTCAGAAAGCGGCGTCTTTATCCCGCTTCACAAAAAAGGAGGTTTTTGTCCCATGAAAATCATCTGCGATAAATATCTTTTAAGCGAAGCGGTCGCAGGCGTATCAAAAGCCGTCACCAACCGCAGTTCCATCCCCATCCTTGAGGGCATCTTACTGAAAGCCGAAAACGGAAAGCTGACACTGACCGGGTACGACCTTGAAATGGGCATCATCACTACCATGGAGTGCAGCGTCCCCGAAGAGGGAGAGATCGTCCTGTCCGCCAAACTATTGGGAGACATGGTACGCAGGCTGGATACGGAAGAAATCGAAATAGACAGCCAGGAAAATCTCTCAACCACCATCCGCGGCGGCATCACAGAGTTCAATATCATGGGCATGAACGCCATGGATTACCCCGAGATGCCCGCCCCCGGCGCTGACCACGCCGTAGCCATGAAGGGCGGCGTTTTAAAAGAGATGATCGACACCACCCTGTACGCGGTCTCACAGGACGACAAAAAACCGGCCCACACCGGCGAATTATTCAGCCTTGAGCATGATAAACTGACGATCGTGGCGCTGGACGGTTACCGTCTGGCTATCTGTGAGCGGCCGGTCGAATCCAATCGTGAGATCCGCATCGTCATCCCGCAAAAAACCATGTCTGAAGTCAGCCGGCTGATCGAGGACGAAGAGGCGGAGATCGAGATCAGCGCCAACCGCCGCTACGTCGTTTTCAGCACGGAGCGATATACCATTATGAGCCGGCTGATCGAGGGTGAATTTTTAGATTATAAAAACGTACTGCCGAAAGAGTATAAAACCCGTGTCACCGTATCCGTCAAAGATTTTATCAGCAGTATCGAACGCGCCAGCCTGATCATTACCGAGCGGCTGAAAAACCCTTTGCGCATCACTTTTTCAAATAAAGTGACGGTGCGCTGTCAAACCGCCCTGGGCAAGGTGGTGGATGAGCTGGAGGCAAAGATAGAAGGAGAGCCCATCGAGATCGGTTTCAATAACCGGTATCTGATGGACGCGCTGCGTAATTCCGGCTGCGAGGAGATCGTGCTGGAGATGACCGGCCCCCTGTCGCCCGTTAAGGTACTGCCCCCTGAAGGCAGCAGCTTTTTGTTCTTAGTGCTGCCCGTGCGCTTTAAAAACGATTAAAGGGAGGGGGCCCCAGGCGTGACCCGGATAGACATCAAAACAGAATATATCAAACTGGATTCTTTTATGAAGTTGTGCGGCATGGCGGATACCGGCGGAGAGGCCAAACAGCTGATTCAAAACGGCGAGGTGCTGGTGAACGGCGAGGTATGCCGGATGCGGGGAAAAAAGCTGCGGGATAAAGACGTGGTGGCTTTTCACGATATGCAGGCCGAGGTGTATCAGCTTTGAGGCTGTGCGCGCTGTCGGTAAAAGCTTTTCGCAATATTCCGGCGCTGTCGTTTACCCCCTCTCCCAGGCTGAACGTTATTTACGGCCAAAACGGCCAGGGCAAAACAAACCTGCTTGAGAGCATCTGGCTTTTGACGGGCGGAAAAAGCTTTCGCGGCGGAAAAGACGCGGAACTTATCAAAAAAGATTGTGACGCGGCCCGGATAGAGGCAGATATTCTTGCGGAGGGCCGGCAGGAAGAGGATACCATCATCCTGACAGTCTGCCGCAGCGCACAAAACCCAGCCAGGGCCTCGCGCATGGCGGGGCGCAATGGGGCCGATATGCAGCGCGCGTCTCAGCTGGCGGGTATCTTTCCCGCCGTCGTCTTTGCGCCGGTACATCTCAACCTTGTAAAAGGCGGCCCCGAGGGAAGAAGACGGTTTATAGACGCGGCCCTATGTCAGCTCTATCCCGGATATTTGGAAGAGTTTCGGCGCTATACCCGGCTGCTGAACCAAAAAAATGCCCTGCTGAAAGAGGACGGCTGGCCGGATGAAGAACTTTTTGAGGTTTTTGACCGGCAGCTCAGTCAATCGGGCAGCGCGCTCATCAAGCGCCGGCAGGATTATCTCAGCGATTTGGCCCCCTCTGCGGCGGCTTGTTATCACGATATTTCGGCGGGCAGAGAGACCTTGCATCTCTCTTATCAGCCCTCTGTTCCGGGCGGAGAAGACCCTGCGCGCTTTCTCGCCGCCTTGAGAGAGAACCGCCGGGCCGACCGGTTTGCCCGGTTTGCTACCGCAGGCCCCCACCGGGACGATCTCTCTATCAAAATAGACGGTGAAGACGCTAAGGTATGGGCCAGCCAGGGCCAGCAGCGCAGCGCGGTACTCGCGATGAAGATCGCCGAGGCCTCGGCAATCGAACGCATTGTGCAGGAGACGCCGGTGCTGATGCTGGACGATGTTTTAAGCGAGCTGGACGCCATGCGGCAGGATTTTTTACTCAATCGCCTTCAGGACAAACAGGTATTTGTCACCAGCTGCGAAACTGATTTATTTAAAAAAACCGACGGGCTGCTGTTTGAAATGTATGGCGGAGTGGGAACGCTACGATCATAGGGGGAAGCTATGTATTTGCATGTAGGGCAGGAGATCGTGCTTTCAACCAGAGAAATTTTAGGTATTTTTGATCTTGACGGCGCCTCGCTTTCCAAGGCGACGCGTAATTTTCTTGCCCAGGCCGAGAAAGAAGGCCGTGTGATAACCGTGACGCCCGAGCTTCCGAAAAGCTTTATTGTCACCCAAAACGGCAGGGTGTATATCTCTCAGATATCCGCCGCCACGCTGAGAAAGCGCAGCGGATTTATAGGAGAGGAAAAAAGCGTTACTTTTTTAAAAGAAATGCTGTAAAAGGCTTTTGCGGCGCAGGATAAAAGACAGAAAAACGGCGCTTTTGTCCGGCTCTGAAAACTTCTTTGGTATATGACCCGGCAATCATAAAACAGATCATCAGCCGCGGGCCTTTTCCCCGCCTTTGGCCGCGGCTTTTTCAAACGATGGCGGGAGAAATGGCGGTTTGAATCACTCATGGCGGAAGATCAGAACAAAGAGATGGAATTTGAGAACGAAATCAGCGAGCTGGAAACCAAGGTCGAGCATGAATATGACGGCGCCCAGATACAGGTATTAGAGGGTCTGGAAGCCGTGCGTAAACGTCCCGGCATGTATATCGGTTCCACTGGCCCTGCCGGGCTGCATCATCTGGTATATGAGATCGTGGACAATGCCATCGACGAAGCCCTGGCCGGATACTGCGACCATATCGAGGTGACCATCCTGCCCGGAGATATCATCCGGGTAAAGGACAACGGCCGCGGTATCCCGGTGGATATCCAGCCCAAGCTCGGCATTCCGGCGGTCACCGTCGTGCTGACGGTGCTGCACGCGGGCGGCAAGTTCGGCGGTGAAAACTCAGGCTATAAAGTGGCCGGCGGCCTGCACGGCGTAGGCTCCAGCGTGGTAAACGCCCTGTCTGAATGGCTGGAGGTACGGGTGTGCAAGGGCGGCCTAGAATATATACAAAAGTTTGAGCGCGGTGTACCCTGTTATGATTTGAAAACCGTCGGCCCTACCGAAGAGACGGGCACCACCGTCACCTTTAAGCCTGACCCCGTCATGTTTGAAGAAACGGCCTACGACTATGAGACGCTGGAGAAACGGCTGCGTGAGCAGGCATTTCTCAATGCCGGTATCCGTATTACTTTGACGGATGAGCGCGGAGAAGAACCGGCCGGCGAAAGCATGTGTTATGAGGGCGGCATCCGCAGCTTTGTAGAGCATATCCAGGCCCGGCGTGAAAACGACGTCGTCCATGAAGAGGTGGTGTTTCTGCGCGGCGCCCTTGGCAGCAGCATTGCCGAGGTGGCGTTTCAGTACAATACCGGTTATAACGAACTCATCCTCTCTTTTGCAAATAACATCCATACCCCTGACGGCGGCACCCATGAGCAGGGCTTTAAAAACGCCATGACCCGTGTGCTCAACGATTTTGGGCGTGAAAAAGGTTTTTTGAAAGATAAAGATCAAAATCTTTCAGGCAACGACGTACGGGAAGGTATCGTCGCCATCATCAGCGTCAAATTGACAGAAGCCCAGTTTGAAGGCCAGACCAAAGCAAAGCTTGGCAATACCGAGATCCGCGGTTTGGTTGAAAACTTAGTGTATAATAAATTTAAAGAATACCTGGAGGAAAATCCTTCCGTCGCCTCGGCCATTTATGATAAAGCACTGGCGGCGGCGCGCGCGCGGGAAGCCGCAAGAAAAGCGCGGGAACTGGTGCGCCGTAAATCCGCCCTTGAAAGCAGCCGGATGCCGGGTAAACTGGCCGATTGCCGTGAAAAAGACCCTTCTAAAACTGAGATCTATATCGTGGAGGGTGATTCCGCCGGCGGCAGCGCAAAAATGGGGCGTGATTCAAAAATACAGGCCATCCTGCCTTTATGGGGCAAAATGCTCAACGTTGAAAAAGCAAGGCTTGACCGTATTTATGGCAACGATAAGCTGCAGCCCGTCATTACGGCGCTGGGCTGCGGCATCGGTGAAGAATGCGATATTTCAAAACTGCGTTACCATAAAATATTCATTATGGCGGATGCCGACGTGGACGGCAGCCATATCTGCTGCCTGCTGCTCACCTTCTTTTTCCGCTTTATGCGGCCCGTCATAGAAAACGGATATATTTATATCGCGCAGCCGCCGCTGTTCAAATTGGCAAAGGGCAAAGACGTGCGCTATGCCTATACCGAAGAGGAAATGCCGGTTATCAGCCAGCAGATGGGAAACCCGAAGATCAGCCGGTACAAGGGTCTTGGCGAGATGAACCCCGACCAGTTGTGGGAGACGACCATGAACCCTGAAAACAGGATGATCGTACAGGTGAGCATCGAGGACGCGGAAAAGGCGGATGAGGCCTTTACCGTGCTGATGGGCGACAAGGTCGGCCCGCGTAAAGAATTTATCGAGACCAACGCCAAATATGTGAAAAATTTAGATATTTAAGGAGGTGGGAAAGTTATGACAGAAGATGAGATCATCCAGTTGTCCGAGCATTCCACCCTGGTAAAACGCGACATTGAAAAGGAGATGAAGGACGCTTTCCTCGCCTATTCCATGTCGGTCATCGTGGCCCGCGCCCTGCCGGATGTACGCGACGGCCTGAAGCCGGTGCACCGCCGTATCTTATACGTCATGCATGAACGCGGAAACGACCCCAGCCATCCCTACCGTAAATCCGCCGATACCGTCGGCGCGGTGCTGGGCGCGTACCACCCCCACGGCGACGCCAGCGTGTATGACGCCATGGTGCGTCTTGCGCAGGATTTCAGCCTGCGTTATCCCCTTGTAGACGGCCAGGGCAACTTTGGCTCTGTGGACGGAGACCCTCCGGCCGCCTATCGTTATACCGAGGCCCGCATGAGCAAGGCCGCCGTGGATATGCTGACGGACATCGATAAAAATACGGTAGACTTTATGCCGAACTTCGACGAGACAAAGCAGGAGCCCACCGTGCTGCCCAGCCGGTTCCCCAACCTTTTGGTCAACGGTTCCACCGGTATCGCCGTAGGTATGGCCACCAATATCCCCCCGCACAATCTGTGCGAGGTCATCGACGGCGCCATCTGCCTGATAGATAACCCCGACGCCGAGCTGCCGGATATTATGGAGCATATCAAAGGGCCTGATTTTCCCACCGGCGGCATCATCATGGGGCGCAGCGGCATCCGGGCGGCCTATGCCACCGGGCGCGGCAAGATCACCCTGCGGGCCCGGGCCGAGATAGAAGAACAGAAAAACGGTAAATTTCTCATCATCGTCACCGAGATCCCCTATATGGTGAATAAGGCCAGAATGATCGAGAATATCGCCGATCTGGTGCGCGACAAACGCATTGAAGGCATCTGCGATTTAAACGATGAATCCAACCGCGAAGGTATGCGGGTAGTCATCGAGGTGCGCAAAGACGCCAACCCCCAGGTGGTTTTAAACCAGCTGTACCGGTATACCCAGATGCAGGAGACGGTAGGCGTCATCATGCTGGCTTTGGATAACGGCGAACCCAAGGTCATGGATTTGAAAACCATGCTCTCCCGGTATATCAAGTTTCAGGATGAAGTGGTTCGCAGACGCACGCTGTACGATTTGAAAAAGGCGGAAGAGCGCGCGCATATCCTTGAGGGCCTGAAACGGGCCATCGATATTGTGGATGAGATCATCGCCACCATCCGCGCCTGTAAAGGCGGCCAGGCCGAAGCCAAACAGGCCATTATGGACAGGTTTGACTTTGACGACCCGCAGGCCGGGGCCATCGTGGCGTTTCGTTTGGGCCAGTTGGCCGGGCTTGAAATTGAAAAAATCATGTCTGAACTGGCCGAGCTGGAGAAAAAGATCGCCGCGTGGCGTGAACTGCTGGCGGACGACCATAAAGTGCTGGAAGTTGTCAAGGCTGAACTGCTGAACATGAAAGAAAAATATGGCGACGACCGCCGCACTGAAATTGCCAGCGTATCGGGAGAGGTCGACATCGAGGACCTGATCCCCGAAGAGGACTGCGTCTATACCCTGACACACTTTGGATATATCAAACGCCAGCCCACTAACGTTTACCATACCCAGCACCGGGGCGGCCGCGGCGTGGCGGGCCTCACCCGCCGGGATGAAGATTTTGTTGAGGAGCTGTTTATCGGCAGCACCCACGATTACGCCCTGTTTGTCACCAATTTTGGCCGGGTATACCGGGTCAAGGGCTATCAGGTGCAGGAGGGCAGCCGTACCAGCAAGGGCGTCAATATCGTCAATCTGCTGCAATTGCAGCCCGAAGAAAAAGTGACCAATATGCTTCGGGTGCCGAAAGACCACGCTGCCGAGGGGTATCTTGTTATGGTGACGAAAAACGGCGTCATCAAACGTACCGCGATGGAGCATTATCAAAATATCCGTAAATCTGGCCTCAACGCCATTTCGCTGGATGAAGACGACCGTTTGGTATGGGCCAAATTGACAACCGGCAGCGACGAGCTGTTCATCGCCACCCGTGAGGGAATGATCATCCATATCAATGAAGAAGACGCGCGGGCCATGGGCCGCAGCGCGCACGGCGTACGCGCCATCCGGCTCTCTCATAACGACGAGGTGGTGGGCGCCGCCATCGGCCGCGACGGGGCCACCCTGCTGACAGTGACGGCCACCGGTAAGGGCCGCCGTACCGAGCTATCCGGTTACCGGCTGCAATACCGCGGCGGTAAAGGCATCCGCAACTATGGCCGTGAAGACGCCGTGGCTGGTATCAAGGTCATCGACGAGACGGACGACATCATTCTCATCTCGCTGGAGGGCGTTATCATCCGCCTGCATGCCGAGGATATCACCGTACAAAGCCGTTACGCGGGCGGTGTGCGCATCATGCGGCTGGGCGAGGGCGACCGTATCGTCACCGTGGCCCGTACCGAGAGAGACGACGAGGCCGAAGCCGTAAAACCTGAGGAAGAGGCCGAAAACGAGCCGGAAAACGCCGCCGAGCTGGAGGCGCAGGAACTGGCGGAAGAAAACGCCGCCCCCGCTGAAGAGGCAGAGGATTAAAGCCATCTGAAAACAGGCGGCCAAAAGATAAGAAACCGGAGCGAATGCCCAATAAAGGATCATTTAGAAAATATATGGTTTATAAAATGATCTGATAAAGCAAAGGCTGCTTCAAAGTTAAATACCGGGAAAAACTTTTTACAGTTTTTCCCGGTATTTTTTCTTTGCAGCAGAAAACCACCGGCAC
>JAUNTE010000395.1 GCA_030538855.1 Oscillospiraceae bacterium | reverse complement strand
ATCATGAGGACTGCCACCATGAACATGGGGGGCATCATCACGCCGATGAGGTGTTTCAAAGCTTTGGACGCGAGACGCCCCGCGCCTATACCCGGCAGGAGCTGGAAAACGCGCTGGAGGCGCTGGACAGAGGAGAGGCGGGCACGGTGCTGCGCGCCAAAGGCATTTTGCCCTGTGCCGGGGGCGGCTGGCTGCATTTTGACTATGTGCCGGGTGAGCGGGACATCCGTATGGGCGGGGCCGATTATACCGGCAGGCTGTGCGTCATCGGCGCGGGCCTGAACGAAGCTGTGCTGGAGAAAGCATTTTTCTTGAACTGAAACGCCGCGAGAAGGGCTGGGGCCATGGCCCCTTGGCGGCGCGCTGCCGGGCAAAGGCTTGGCGGCTTGGGCCCAAAAACGCGGGTTTGCCGCAAAGGACAAGAGCGAAGCCGCGCTTTAGGCTGCTTTAAAATCGAAATTATTGTGTGTTTCATCAGCAGTGAGGCGTGCGGCGTTAAAAATATGCGGGGCAGGCAAAGGCCCCGGCGCTTTTTAACGCACAGGCGCGCTGTCTGTGAAAAATCCGATCCCTCTGTTTTTCAATAATCCCCAGAGGATAGGGGCCGGAACCTTTTGCGCGGGCGCGGTAAGAGAGAACGCTGCGAAAAACAGAGGGATAAGCCAAAGGCGCGGGCGCTGAGGGGCCGCCGCGCAACGATGTTTTTATAAGGAGGACGCTATGCCGCTGCCTGTTTATCTGTTTTCAGGTTTTTTAGAGGCGGGAAAGACCCGCTTTATACAAGAAACTTTGCAGGATCCGCAGTTTAATACCGGAGAAAAAACGCTGCTTGTTGTCTGCGAAGAGGGGATAGAGGAATACCGGCCTGAAAAATTCAGCGCCGGTAATGTGACTGTGCTGGCCCTGGAAGGCCAGAATGAGCTGACGGCGGAGAAATTGAGCGAACCGTGCCGCCGCAACCGGTTTGACCGTGTTTTGATCGAGTACAACGGCATGTGGCCGCTGCAGCTGCTGTTTGAAAATATGCCGAAGAGCTGGCAAATTTACCAGCATATGTGTTTTGTGGACGCATCGACGTTCCCGCAGTATTTTGCAAACCTGCGCCAGCACATGGTAGAGCGCTTTCAGGACGCTGATATGGTGGTGTTCAACCGCTGTCCCAAACAGACCGATAAGCTGCCGATGCACCGGGCGGTAAAAATGGTGAACCGCCGCGCTGAGATCGCCTATGAATATCCAGACGGTGAAGCGGAGTACGACGATATCAAAGACCCTTTGCCCTTTGATTTGAACGCCCCGGTGGTAGAGATCGCGGACGCGGACTTTGGCCTGTTTTATATGGATATTCTGGACGACCCTGATAAATATACCGGCAAGACGCTGCATTTTAAAGCCATGGTATGCCTGACCGACCGCGCCCCAAAGGGCTGCTTTGCGCCGGGGCGGTTTGGGATGACCTGCTGTATCGAGGACGTGGCCTTTGTAGGGCTTTTATGCCGGTATGACGGCATGCAAAACCTTCAGCAGCGGCAATGGATAGATTTGACGGCCCGTGCCGGAATCATCGAACATAAAATTTATGAGGGAAAAGGGCCGCTTTTGACGGCATTGTCGGTAGAAAAGGCGGACCCTCCGGCAGAAGAATTGGTATATTTTGTGTAAATGGAAGATTTCCATAATTTTCCATAGATGTAAATTGTATAATCAGACAAAATTTTGCAAATATTTTTAGAGGATTTGCAAAATGCCCGCGTTTGGTATATAGTATAACAGGGAGGGCTTTTGGCTGCTTTCTATAGTAAA
>JAUNTE010000069.1 GCA_030538855.1 Oscillospiraceae bacterium | reverse complement strand
CCCGCAGCAGCAGCCCGGCAAGCGGCAGGGCCCTGTTGACATTACCGTAAAAGCCGGACGGGGATAAGACCCGCCCGGCCCACTGCGCGGGCCGCATAAAAACCTTTGTGCAGCCGCCGGTAAAGCGGCAGGCCCTGCAAAGGGCTGCTAAGGCGCGGGCCGTATGGCCGCTTTAGAAAAGCGGTTTTTTAACAGGCTTTAAAACGCCGTCAAGAGATGGCCGCCGTCAAAAACAGAGCCGCGGCAAGGAAGGGTTTGACGGGCGTAAAAGAGCGCCTCCCGGCGGCGCAGCCTTTTAAGATGTTGTTATTCGCGCAGCCGCGTTTGTTCCAGCTTTTGTATTTCAAGCAACAGGCTGATACCCAGTGCGGCGCCCTGACGAAAGCTTTCACGCTGTTCAAATTCGCCCGCTGCGGCAAACATACCCTCCAGTTCATCAAATCTTTTAAATTCCTCTTTGCTGAGACGGGCCTCCCAATAGCGCAGCTCTTCACCAATACGCTGCTGCAGGCGGTGATATTCTTCATCCTCTACACAAAGGGCTTCGGCAGGGTAGTATTCGCCAAGATATAATTGTTCCAATATCGTCTTCATTTTCAGCAACCTTTCTATAAACATATTCTGGGGTGCAGAGAGGGGTATTTGCACCGCTGTAAAAAGCTGTGCGCAGGGTTTGACATAGGAAGCGGCTTTTAACGGTACGTTTGAAAAGCCTGAAAAAGAAAAAAGATCAGAGGAGCTGCCGCCCAAATAGCTGCCGGGGACATGCGGGCCGGGCCATGCAAAGGGCCGTCCGTTTTTTGCCGCGGCTTGAGGGCGTGCAGCCGCCGTACCCAAAGCCGCCTGCCGGTGGCGTTCCTCCCTCTCTTTCACCGCGCCTATCATCATAGTACCGCGCAAAGAGGGCCGTCAACCTCTCACCGCTTTTGGGCTTGACATAAGATAGAAAAAGAGGTATTATACTGTTCGTTAATGAACTGTTCTTTATAGAACGAATTGAGGGCGGCGATGAAGAAGGTAACACAGGCGCTGCTGGCGGCGCGGCGCTTAAAAAGAGCTTATGCCAAAGAGTTTGAGGGGCTGTGTGCCCGTGAAGGGCTGACTGCCCCGCAAGTGGATATTTTGCTGTTTTTAGGCAACAACCCCGGGCATGATACGGCGCGGGACATTGTGGAGCTGCGGGGGCTGGCAAAATCGTATGTTTCAAAATCGATAGAAGAGCTGATAGAAAAAAATCTGCTGGAAGGCCTGCGGAAAGAGGCCGACCGCCGCCAGATCCATCTGCGGCTGACAAAGGCCGCGGGCCCGCTGCTGAGGGATGCGCAGCGGATACAGCGGGATTTTTTTGAACGTATGTATCAGGGCTTTTCAAAAGAGGAAAAAACGCAGATGGAGGCGTTTTTACAGCGGATGACGGAAAACGTGGCCCCAAAAAACGAGATATAAAGGAGCATTTTCATGGTTTTTTCGATCGTTATTTATTGTATCGCCGGCCTGGGCGCAGGTATCGGCACAGGGCTGGCCGGCCTTTCAGCGGCGGCGGTCATCTCTCCGATGCTGATTACTTTTTTAGGTTTTGACCCCTATGAGGCCGTCGGCATCGCGCTGGCCTCTGATGTGCTGGCGTCGGCGGTTTCAGCCTATACCTATGGCAGACATAAAAATCTGGACGTCAAAAACGGGCTGGTGATGTTGTGCAGCGTATTGGTTTTCACGCTGGTCGGCAGTTATGTGGCCTCGCTTGCGCCAAGCAATATGATGGGCGGGTTTTCGGTATTTATGACGCTGCTGCTGGGTATTAAATTTATTGTGCGTCCTGTTATGACGACAAAAGAAAATCTGGCGCATAAAACACAAAAGCAAAAAATCATACAGTCGCTGTTGTGCGGCGTGCTGATCGGTTTCATCTGCGGCTTTATCGGCGCGGGCGGCGGTATGATGCTGCTGCTTATCCTCACCAGCGTATTGGGTTATGAGCTGAAAACCGCCGTGGGCACCAGTGTATTCATCATGAGTTTTACGGCGTTTACCGGCGCGGCCTCGCACATGGCGATAGGCGGCTGGCCGGATATGCTGGCGCTGGCCGTTTGTGTGGCGGCCACATTGGTGGGGGCGCGTGTTGCGGCGCTGTTTGCAAATAAGGCCCAGCCGAAGACGTTGAACCGCGCTACCGGCGTTGTGCTTACCGTGCTGGGCGCAGGCATGGTGGCGGTGAAACTGCTTTCATAAAGACAGAAAATCTGAAAAAGCAAAGCTTCATCACTGAACCGGCCCCCAAAAAACGGACAATAAAAATAGCCCCCAGATGTAAGAGCATAACTGCATCTGAGGGTATTTATATGATAAAAAGAAAGGACGGCATATCCTGCCGGCAAACAAAATAAATGTTCTGTAAGGCTATATGGGATTACAGAACGTTTTATCGTTTTTTGAGATGTTTTGCGACGCGGATAATCAATAAAATTCAGAAAATGCTGCCGCGGCAGAGGCAGCGTTTATAAAATGTAAATATTGCCGCGAATCATTTTGAAGTTTTTTGAACGGAAGCTTCAGGCGCGGCCTCCTCTTTGGCCTGCACCTTTTCCTCGCTTTTGATCTCCCAATGTATCAAAAACGTCAGCCCCGCCCGTAGCAGGATGATACAGCCGACAATGGCGATCTCTTTAAATTCACGCACCACCACCGTGCGCAGGATCTCACTGCCCAGTTTGAATTCAAGCCCCATCGCCATCCCTTTTGCAAGTTTCAGGCGGGTAAGAGGGTCTTTTTTCAAATAACACCAGATGCCGTACAGGCCCGACGCCACCAGCACGCCGACGCCTAAAAACTCAAACAACAGGATAGAGGCCTGAACGACGTATCCCAATATAGTTTCAAGAAGGTCCATCATATACTCCTAATCAAGCGCTTTTTCCAGCGCGTCGATAATAATTTGAAGCGCTTTCAGGCGGGCGTATTTTTTATCGACCGATTCTAAAATATGCCACGGTGCGTAAACGGTGCTGGTTTTTTGCAGCATCTCATCCACGGCGGCCTCATATTCGTCCCACTTTTCACGGTTGCGCCAATCCTCATCGGTGATTTTCCATTGTTTTTCAGGGGTGTTCTGCCGCTCAGTAAAGCGGGCCAGCTGGGTGTCTTTGTCGATCTGCACCCAAAATTTCAGTACGACCGCGCCCCAATCCGTCAGCTCTTTTTCAAACTCGTTGATCTCATAGTAGGCGCGCTGCCAGTCGTTCTCGCTGCAAAAGCCCTCCAGCCGCTCTACCATAACGCGGCCGTACCAGGTGCGGTCAAAAATGGCGATATGGCCTGTTTTGGGCAGGCGCGTCCAAAAACGCCACAGGTAATGACGTGCTTTTTCATGCGGTTCAGGGCTGGCGATGGGATATACCTCAAAGCCGCGGGGGTCAAGCGCTTCTGTCACCCGTTTGATGTTGCCGCCTTTTCCCGCGGCGTCCCAGCCCTCATAGGCGATAATGACCGGTACCCGTTTGCGGTAAAGGCGGTTATGCAGCGCGCGCAGACGCTTTTGCAGGTCGTCCAGCTGGGCCTTATACTCTTGCGGCGCAACTGTTTTATCCAAATCCACGTCGCGCAGGCGGGGCATTTTGACAAGGGGGAATGTATTTTGCAGAAGGGGCACCGCGAGGCTGGCGTTCTGCAAAGCGGTGTCAACACCGCCGCAAAGCCGCTCCAATACCTGCAGTTCCGCCCATTTTTTGTCTTTTGCGTCTACGATATACCACGGCGCGGAGGAAAGATTGGTATCCTCCAGATAATGGCCGAACACCTCCATGCATTTCTCGTAATGGCTGTTCTGCCAGCGGTCGTTGTCGCCGACGCGCCAGGAGGTATCTTTGTTTTCGGCCAGTTCTTCTAAACGGCGGCGCTGCTCTTTACGGCTGATGTGCAGAAAGAATTTTACCACCAGATAGCCGTTGTCGGTAAGCTGGCGTTCAAAGCGTTTGACGCTGGTGATGCGGGCGGCGTAAGCTTCGCTGTCCAGTTCTCCGCGCAGCCGTCCTTTGACGATCTCGTCCATCCAGCCGGAATCGAGAAAAGTGAATTTGCCCGCCTCCGGCAGCTGCCGGAAAAAGCGGTAGAGAAAAGGCCGGCGCGCCTCTTCTTCGGTGGGGGCGCCCATCGGCACCACCTGAAAAAAGCGGGGGTCGATATTGCGGATGATACGGCCGATGGTACTGCCTTTGCCGGAAGCGCCCCAGCCTTCAAATAAAACCAGAACGGGCAGCCCATGGCTTTTGATAAGCATTTGCTGGGCGGAAAGCCTTTCACGGGCCGCGGACAACCGCTGTTCCAACTCTTCTTTTTCAGGCGGCTGGGGCCTTTGATACTGCTGCAGCATGGCGAAACCTTCTTTCTAATCGAAATGATACGGGCTTTGTTGACATTATTATATCAAAAGTATTCCCTTTTGTAAGTAATTTACTGAAAAAACGTGAAACAATATATCGATATATAAAAAATAGCCGAAGTGAAACGGAGGCTATTTTTTTGGCCAATCGCCCGGTTGCCGCAATAGCGGCGAGGGCGAGGCCATCGGGATCAATATTTTTATTGCGCAGCAATAAAAATAGCCGCAGACAAAAGCCGCTGCGGCTGAGGCCATAAGGTCCGCTTTTTGTTTTTTTACTATAAAAAGCGCTTTTGCCGGCGTATGGAAAAGCGGCGGAGGGAGCAAAAAAAGTTCCTGACAAAAAAGTTTGCTTCGATTGGTGTAAAAAGAGGATAGTATCCGGCCTCGAAATATTGTAAAATAGAAAAAACCTTGTTCAGAAAGTGAGGAGACTTTTATGAAAATATATAAAGGTGAAGGCGTGAGCCGCGGTGTGGCCTTTGGCAAGATCAACCTGTATGAAAAGGCTGCCGCGGCGGCTGAAAAATATACGGTGGAAAATACGGAAAACGAGATCGCCCGGTTTGAAAACGCCCGGGCACAGGCGATTGCGCAGCTGGCCCTGCTGTTCACAAAAACAAAAGAATCTTTAGGGGAGGAAAATTCGCTTTTATTCCAGATCCATCAAATGATGCTGGAGGACCTGGATTACTGCGATTCCGTCAAAGAGATCATCCGGGGCGAAAAGGTGAACGCGGAATATGCCGTCAGCGAGACGGCGGCCCGTTTTGCTGAGATGTTTGCCACCATGGAGGACGAATATATGAAAGGCCGCGCTGCCGACGTGCGGGATGTTTCGGGCCGGGTGCTGGATATTTTAACGGGCGGAGGAAAAGAGAAAACGATTTTGCAGCAGCCGTATATCCTTGTGGCGGAGGATCTGGCCCCGAGCGAGACGGCGCAGCTGGATAAGACCTATGTGCAGGCGTTTGTTACGGCGGGCGGGTCACGCAATTCGCACACCGCGATCTTTGCCAGGACGATGGGCATCCCTGCGGTGATCGGGCTGGAAGGTGCGCTGCAAAACCTGCCGGACGGCGCGGACTGTATCGTGGACGGCGCGGCGGGAGAGGTATATGTAGAACCTGACCAGGAGACCGCCGCAAGGCTGCGCAAAAAACAGGAGGCCGAGCAGGCGCGGAAAAAGCTGCTGAGCCTTTATAAAGACCGTCCCACCCAGACAAAAGACGGAAAAAAGACAGAGCTTTGCGCCAATATCGGGAATTTGAACGACCTGCAGTTCGCCCTGGACAACGGGGCGGAGGGGATCGGCCTTTTCCGCAGTGAGTTTTTATATTTGGAGAGTACGGATTATCCCACCGAGGAGGCGCAGTTCACCGTATATAAGACGGCGCTGCAAAAGATGGCGGGCAAGCGTGTTGTGATACGCACCCTGGACATTGGGGCGGACAAACAAGCGGCCTATTTTGACCTGCCGAAGGAAGAAAACCCGGCTATGGGTATGCGGGCGATCCGCATATGCCTGACGCGGCCGGCGGTGTTTGAAACCCAGCTGCGAGCGCTGTACCGGTCCTCGGCCTATGGCAGGCTCGCCATCCTGCTGCCTATGATTACCTCGGTAGAAGAGGTGCGGCGGGTAAAAGAGATCGCGGCGGGGGTACAGCGGCGTCTTGAAGAGGAGAATATCCCCTTTGCGCCCGATGTTGAGCTGGGGGTCATGATCGAAACGCCGGCCGCCGCCGTCATCAGCGACCTGTTGGCAAAAGAGGTGGACTTGTTCAGCGTGGGGACAAACGACCTGACCCAGTATACGCTTGCGGCAGACAGGCAAAACCAATCCATCGCGCAGTTCTGCGATACCCATCATCCCGCCCTCCTGCGGCTGATACGGCTGTCGGCGGACAATATCCACAAAGAGGGAAAATGGATCGGCATCTGCGGAGAGCTTGGGGCCGATGAAAGCCTGGCCGAGACGTTTATGCGTATGGGTATCGACGAACTTTCAGTGACGCCCACAGCTATTTTGCCGCTGCGCGCCGCCATTGCGGAACTGGACCTTTCAAATGAGGAGGAAAAACAATGAATATTTGGCATGATATCAGAGCCGAGCGGATATTTCCCACTGATTTTATCTCGGTTGTCGAGATATCAAAGGGCAGCAAAATGAAGTATGAGCTGGACAAAGAGACCGGCTTTTTACTGCTGGACAGGGTGCTGTATACTTCGACCCATTATCCCGCAAACTACGGTTTTATCCCGCGCACCCTTGCGGACGACGGCGACCCGTTGGATGTGCTGCTGCTTTGCAGCGAGCCCATTCAGCCCCTGACGCTGGTGAGAAGCTTTCCCATCGGGATGATCTCGATGCTGGACGGGGGAAAACGGGATGAGAAAATCATCGCCATCCCCTATGGAGACCCTACATATCAGGGCTATACCGATATTTGCGAGCTGCCCGCCCATATTTTTGACGAGATGCGGCATTTTTTTACCGTGTATAAAGAGCTGGAACAGAAAAGCACGGCCGTGGATGAGGTGAGCGGCCCGATCGAAGCGGTGCGCATTGTAACCGAAAGTATCGAGGCCTATGCACAAAAATATGGGAAATGAGTAAGATGTGACGAAAGGTCATTGCCCATGAGGGTGACTTTTTGAAAACCGCCTTTTTTAAAAAAAGCAAGTGAATATAAAAATATTATTGATTTTCTGAATTATTTTAAAGATATGATTGAATTTGATGCCGTAATAGTATAAAATAAGGCGAGAGAAAAAGTGACCTTACCAATAGAGAGGGGGAGGGACCGTGCGCGATTGGAGACGTTTTTGGAGACGAACATCGGCGCTGGTCCTTCTTTTTATGGCCGTGGCGATTTTTGTCGAGGGCCTCATTGTGTTTTTTTTCCGTACCGAAAGGCTGATCGAGCAGGGCGGACTGTACACCTATGCCGACCAGTTGGGTGGATATGGGCTTGAGCTGTTTATAAAAACGTGCCTCTCTTTTTTAATATTGGGCGTGCCGCTCATCCTCTCTCTTTATCATCGTATGGCCCGCTACCGCAATGAAAAGAAAAAGCTGGAGAAGTTGGTTTACGGTATTCCCGGCGGCGTCTTCATCTGCGGGGCGGACGAACGCGAAGAATTTGACTATGTCAGCCCGGGCATGTGCCATATTTTTGAATGTGCGAATGAGAAAGAGTTTCGTAACCGCACAGGAAACCGGATGATCGCCATGGTCTATCCGGCTGACCGGGTGCGGGTAAAACAGGAGCGGGAAGAAAAACGTAAAAGCGGAAAACATATTTTTCTTGAGTTTCGCATCGAGACCCTTTCAGGAAAGGTCAAATGGCTGGACAGCCGCAGCGAGCTGGTAAAAGATGAGAATGGGCGGGAGTGGTTTTACTCTGTCATATTAGATGTGACGGAGCAGCATTTTCTGCTGGAGAAAATTGCTGAAAACGAGGAACGGCAGCGGCTCATCATGGAAAAATCGGATAACTTGTTCCTCACATGGGATTTTGAAAAGGACCATGTTGTTATGGCCGCGGCGGCGGAGAAAAAGTTGGGTTATCCCTGTGAAACACCAAAATATCTTGCAGACCTGAAAAAGCGCGGACGCATCCACCCCGAAGACTACGACGCCTACCGTAAGATGCTGCGTGAAGTACGCGATGGAAAAGGCTATAGTGAGGCCACGGTACGTTTCAAGCGTTTTCAGGGTGATTTTATTTGGCTGCGCTTTTGCTTTATGTGCCAGCGGGACAACGCGGGAAAGCCCGTATCGGCTTTTGGTATGGCCACCGATATCGACGCTGAAATGAGGACGAAGGCGGAACTGCAGAACGCGGCGGAAAAAGACCCGCTGACGGGGCTGTACAATAAAAGCGCCACGCAGAAACATATTGACGCACGGATGAAAAAAAATGGCGGCGCGCTGATTATTATCGATTTGGATAACTTTAAGCATGTAAACGATACTTATGGACATATGGCGGGCGACGGCGTGTTGATTGGCGTGGCAAAAGCCATGCGGCAGGCGTTGGACGACGCCGACCTGGCCGGACGGATAGGCGGAGATGAGTTTGCCGTATTTACCCCGGATGAAGAAACGGCGGTGCAGCGCATCTGTGAGATACAGAGAATATTACAGTCTCCCATCCAGGCGGCGGGGCATGAGATATTGGTGACCTGTTCGGCTGGCACCGCTTTTAAAGAGGCTGGAGGAACATTTCAGGAGCTGTATCCCAAAGCGGACAGCGCTTTGTACAGGGCAAAGAAAAACGGAAAAAATTGCTGCCTCAGCTATCAAGAGGCGGAGGAAGAGAAACAGGTCATTTAGCCTTTGTGAATATTGTATAGCCGGGGCTGAAAAAGAGGGCTGTTTTTACTGTTTAAATAAAAAATGTATGAAAAACAAAGAAAACAAGCCTTTTATGGAAGTTTCACTTGCAAAGGCTTTATAAAAAATGCGATAATGGTTACGTCGTTTTATTTATGAAACGACATTTGTGACAGCGCCGTCTTGTGCGCATAAAATAAAAGGACATTTAAAACAGCAGAGATCTACGAACCTGCCGGCTGAGCGAAAGTGGGGACTATAGATGAAACAAAATAAAAAGATATTAGTGGTGGATGACATAGAACTGAACCGTGCCATCCTCAGCCAGATGTTCGCGTCCGAGTATCAAGTATGCGAGGCAAGCAATGGCCAGGAAGCAATCGAGTGTATCGAGAAAGAAAAAGGAAATTTCAGCGCGATTTTACTGGATGTGATCATGCCGGTAATGGACGGCTTTGGTGTTTTGGACTATCTCACCACAAAAAAACTGATGAATAAGATACCGGTTTTTTTGATTACAGCAGATTCTTCTGACGATATGACCCTGCGGGGTTATGAGATGGGCGTGGCCGATGTTATCAATAAACCCTTCAATGCTGCTATTGTCAGCCGTCGTGTAGATAACGTGATGGAGTTGTACCGCCATAGAG
>JAUNTE010000394.1 GCA_030538855.1 Oscillospiraceae bacterium | reverse complement strand
AAAGTGCCTGCCATCTTTTTATATGGATAGGAAAAAAAGAGGTGAGAATACCACGGAAAACATTATATGGAGCCAAAAGAAAAGATGGAAATCATGAAAAGGATAGAGGAAGAGCGGTTCTGCACGATGAGAAAGTATGGAAGATCACTCGACAATAATAAAGTGACAAAGAAAGTACCGAGCAGAGAGGAAAAGAACAGAGGGAAAAGAAGAGACCAGACAATTTTGTTTTATGATATCATGTCGTCAGGAATATGCTGAAAAGCGGAAACGCTATTGCAATACGGTAATGGGTAGCTTTGGGACGCATGCAGCGGCGTGATTCGCCGTTAAGTTCTATTTTCAGAAAAGAGATGTTTGTATGTTGCCGCTTTGTACGCTTGTTTTTCATTCTTTCTGTCCGTTTTGAAAATAAACTGGAAAATCGCCGTCTTCTTTTGTTCAAAACGGATGACTTTATGGCTCTTTTTATCTCTTATCTCTAGCGGCTGTTTCAGTAAAAATGCGGTGGGTACGAATACTATAGAAATACGGCGGGAAAGGAGGAAAGCCGAATTGCAGTATATAAGAGCGGGTGTTGGAAAGTGTAGACATGTGAGGGGACCAGCCTGTTACAAGCGGCACGCGGCTACTTACCGGGCAGACCCTATCGCACGGTTCATGCCCCCTGTGGGCGGCGGTATCTGGAAAAATATACGTTTTACTAAAGATAAAGCAATTGACGCACGCGGCTGATTGGATGCGCATAGGCTGGTTAGAATGCTTTTATCAGCGTATATAAAAAGCCTTGGGCGGTTTGTACAACTGCCATAGGTTTTTCTCAGCGATTTATAACAGCCAATTTTGAGAAAACTTATGCAGTCTCTTTTTAATTCAGATAAAATGCCAGCCAAAGCGGCGCTTTTACATTTATGGGCCCGGCAGTACCACCTACGCAAAGTTTATCATAGTAAAAGACGTTATAATCCACAACGCATCCAGATAAAAACAAGAGTAGCGCCGCTGATGCTGCACTACTCCGGTTAAAACAATTCCCTGCGCAGGGGCTTTTTGTATCGCCTGTATATTCTGGGCTGGTTCAAAAGTGCGGCTGTTTTTGGCCAATCGCCCGGTTGCCGCTTTGGCGGAGAGGGCGGGACCATTGAGAACGAGCGCTTTTTATTGCACAGCAATAAAAATAGATATTTTTCCAGCCGGTTAAGGCTTTCTAATAAGCTGGAAAGTGCATGGTTACTAGGTTTTAGCCGAATATATCAGTTTATATATTGGCCGATTTGCCGCCCAAATTCCGCCCATATTTACTAAAGTGTTATACAGGTTTTATAAAACAAGTAACAATTTTTAACTATGCCGCTCTAAATTTGACTTTTATAAAGCGTAGTTTTAAAATAAAAACAAATACACCTTTGGCGAATAAGGCGTACTCAACTAATCTGAACTTATAAGGGATAAATCACATGGTCAGAAAAGAAATTACGACAAAAGAAGATTTAATGATTGTTGTCAGTCTATTAGAAAACGCGGGCATAACATATTGGATTGACGGCGGTTGGGGCGTCGATATATTGGCAGGAAAACAAACAAGAGTTCATAGGGATATTGATATAAATTTTGATGCTCAGCATACAGAAAAATTGTTAAATCTACTTTTTAAGTTTGGATATAAAGTAGATACTGATTGGAAACCTGTAAGAATAGAGCTATATAGCAAAAAACACGGCTATTTAGATATACACCCATTTATCTTGAATAAGGACGGAACTGCAAAACAAGCGGATTTAGAAGGTGGTTGGTATGAATTTGAAAAAGACTTTTTTGGAA
>JAUNTE010000393.1 GCA_030538855.1 Oscillospiraceae bacterium | reverse complement strand
CTTACCCTGTAAGCCGCGTCCTGCACGGGACGCGTGGATTGAAATATGGTGATATTGCTGTTTTTATCAATATTGCAGGCCGCGTCCTGCACGGGGCACAGCGATTGAAACAGGATACGATTCCCCCGTGACCTATTTCTCCCTCGGCCGCACCCTGTATAAGGACGTGTGGATAGAAATAGGCTGATTTCTATTGGGTTTACGTACTGAGAACGTCGCGCCCCGCATGGGGCCCGCGTATTAAAAAAGAATGGCAGAGCGCGGCTGGTTTCTCTGCAAAAGTGTATAAAGGGCGGTTTTGCGCCGGTAGGGCGGCAGGGCGCGGGCAAGAGAGGTGCGGCTATTTGGCTGTGCTGTTTTTGCCGGGAGCTTATATGAATGGAAAAAAGATGCATTTTCCTCTTGGCAGCGGCGTAAAGATGTGTTATAATCACTTTATTAAAATAAAGTGATAAACCAATAAAGCGAAATCGGAGGAAGTTATGACGTCTGCAAAAGAGACACAAACCGCGCTGCGCCCGGCTGAACGGGCGACGTTGGAGCTGCGGGGCCTTTATGAGCGGTTTGGCTATAAAAAGTACAGGGTCAGCCAATTTGAAGAGTACGGCCTTTACTTACAATACCAAAGCTTTTTGCCGGGCGGCCGGATGCTGACCTTTACCGACCTTGACGGCCGCCTTTTGGCCCTTAAACCGGATGTGACTATCAGCATCATCAAAAACGCCCGTCTGCCTGAGGGATGTACCGAAAAGGCGTATTATATCGAAAACGTCTACCGCGAGAGCAAGACCGACGGCTCTTTTAAAGAGATCAGCCAGATGGGGCTGGAATATCTGGGGGCCATAGACGATTACGCGGTGGCCGAAACGCTGCTGCTGGCGCAGGAGACGCTGCGCTGCATCGGCCCGGCGTGGCTGCTTGAAATTTCACACATGGGGTTTGTGGGCGGCCTGTTCGACGCGCTGGGCCTTGGCGAAGAGGCGCGCCGCGACGTGCTGGAGAGCCTGACGGCGAAAAGCCGCCATGGGGTGGGCGCGGCCGCGCAGCGGGCGGGCCTGGGCAAGGCGGGGGCCGCCGCGCTGGAGACGCTGTGTACCCTTTCAGGCGGTTTTGCCGAGACGGCGGCGCAGGCGGAAAAGCTTTGCCTGAGTGAAAAAATGCGCACCGCTTTGCAGGAGCTGAAGACCGCCGCCGCCGCGCTGGACGATTTGGAGCATGTCCGCCTGGATTTTACCCTGCAGGGCGATATGGATTATTACGACGGCGTGATGATGTGCGGTTATTTAGAGGGGGTGCCCGGGCCGGTGCTGGCCGGGGGACGCTACGACAGCCTGGTGAAAAAGCTGGGCAAACAAGCCGGGGCGGTGGGCTATGCGCTGTATCTGGATGAGCTGGAGCGCCTGCCCGTGCCCAAACGGGAATACGACGTGGACGTTTTGCTTTTGGCTGAAAAAGACGCGGACACGGCGGCTTTGCTGCGTGAGGTGCGGCGTTTGACGGCCGAGGGGCTGCGGGTAAGGGTGGAGCATACAAGACCCTGCGAGCTGCGGTGCAGGCGTGTTTGCCGTTTTACAAAGGAGGGCGTGAGCGAATGCTGAATATCGCGCTGCCCAAGGGGAGATTGGGCGATCAGGTGTATATGCTGCTCTCCGGCGTGGGCTATGACTGTAAAGAGGCTTTTGGCGACAGCCGAAAGCTGGTATTTGAGAACGAAGAGGCCGGGGTAAGGTATTTTTTGGTGAAGCCCAGCGACGTTGCCATCTATGTGGAGCACGGCGCGGCGGATATCGGCATCGTCGGCAAGGATATTTTGCTGGAGTG
>JAUNTE010000392.1:1514-1846 GCA_030538855.1 Oscillospiraceae bacterium | reverse complement strand
ATCTATGTGCCGGTTTGCGCTAAAGAGACAAGCCGGTAAACTGGGCGTGTTCAAAAAGAAAAAAGAGCGGGGGCAAAAATATGACGCGGGCAGAAAAACTGAACGATATTATTGAGAATATCGAAAAGGCCGTGGTGGGAAAACGGGATGTGATAGAACTTATGCTGACGGCGCTTTTAGCCGGGGGGCACATATTGCTGGAGGACGTGCCCGGCGTTGGCAAGACCACTTTGGGGAAAGCGCTGGCACAATCTGTGCAATGCAGCTTTTCGCGCATTTCTTTTACGCCGGATACCCTGCCCGGCGATGTGACCGGTATGACGGTGTATCAG
>JAUNTE010000392.1:0-1504 GCA_030538855.1 Oscillospiraceae bacterium | reverse complement strand
CGGTGAATTTAAATACATACCCGGCGCGGTGATGCACGATATTGTGCTGGCGGATGAGATCAACCGTACGTCGCCCAAAACGCAGGCCAGTTTGCTGGAGGCCATGGAGGAGGGACAGGTGACGGTGGATGGAAAGACGTATCCGCTTTCTCCGCTGTTCATGGTCATCGCAACCCAGAACCCGGTAGAGCATCTGGGTACGTTTAAGCTGCCCGAGGCGCAGCTTGACCGGTTTTTGATGAAAATATCTATGGGCTACCCCGGCGCCGCGCAAGAGGAAGCCGAGATGGTAAACCGCGTTTTGGCCGGTTGGAGGCCTCAAAAGCTGCAGCCCGTCGTCACCCGTGAAGAGCTGGCCGATATCAAAGCGGAGGCGGAGACCGTGAAAGTGCACCCGGACGTGATGGATTATGCGGTCGGCATCGTCCGCAGCACCCGTGAAAGCGAGGATATTACCCTTGGGGCAAGCCCGCGCGCCGCCATTGCGCTGGTAAAAGCGGCGCGCAGCCGCGCCTACCTGCAGGGCAGGCCCTACGTGACCCCTGAGGACGTATCGAAAATGATACAGCCGGTATTGCGGCACCGGCTGACGCTTTCATCGAAAGCGGAACTGGAGGGAAGACGGGCAAAAGACGTGCTGGAAGAAGCCGTGCGTCAAGTGAAGGCGCCAAAACTATGAAAAAGGCGTTATATGCGCTGCTTTTGCTGGCGGCGCTGGTACTGGTAAGTTTTCGCGGGGGGACCATCCCGTGGATGCTGCTGTACTTTTTGCTGATGCTGCCGGTATTGGCCGTTTTATATGTGCTGTATGTCTATTGCCGGTTTCGCATTGGGCAGAACGTTGCCCGTGTGGTAAAAAAGGGAGAGCGCGTCCCCTATCAGCTGGAACTGGCGAATGAGGACGTTTTACTGGTCTCGGGCATCGGCCTGAACTTTTATACCGATATGGTGCAGGTGCTGGAGCGGGACGAGCAGGGGAAGCTGGCTGCCTATCGGCCCGAACGGGGACGTTACAACCTGCTGCCGCGCCAAAAAAGCATGGTGGAACTGGAACTGTACTGCAAATACAGAGGAACTTATCCTGTGGGCGTGAAAAGCGTTTCGGTGACGGATTTTTTTGGCCTGTTCACCATAACCTACCCGATGCTGGCACATATCAGGCTGACGGCGCGGCCCAGGGTGCTGCCGATAGAGCGGCTGCAATCACGCCTGTCGGCGCAGGATGCAAAACGCGCCGCCGCGTCCCGCGAGGAACAGGAACTGTTAGACCTGAACCTGCGAAAATACGCCGCCGGAGACCCGCTGAAGCTCATCCACTGGAAGAATTCAGCCAAGGCCGGAGAACTTTTGGTGAGAAAACAGATGCCGCAGGAGCTTTGCGAGATTGTGGTGATCATGGACTGCGCCCCGATAAAAAAGGAAAGAGAAAAACGGCTGCAGGCCGAGGACAACGTGGTGGAGACGGCGCTGACCCTTTTGTATGACGCCTGTAAAAAAAAGATAC
>JAUNTE010000068.1 GCA_030538855.1 Oscillospiraceae bacterium | reverse complement strand
AGCGGGCTTTTTCTCCGCGGCCTTTTTTTCGGTTTCCGCCATGCTGCTCTCCCCCTTATTTCGTCTCGCGGTGGAGAGTATGCTTCTTGCAGAAACGGCAATACTTGTTCATCTCCAGCCGGTCGGGGCTGTTTTTCTTGTTCTTCATGCTGTTGTAATTGCGCTGTTTGCATTCCGTGCAAGCAAGTGTGATCTTCACTCTCATTCTTCGGCACCTCCATTGTTGGTTGTTACTGCAAGGCGCGGCGCGCCCTGCGCTAGCCTCCCTCTTTCTCGCGCGGCTTTTTGCGCACAAAAAAATAAGCCTGCAAAGAGGTATCACTACTATACCACGTGCGCGCGGGACAAGTCAAGAAAAATTTATGGCTTTTCGTTCTTTTCTTCTAACGGGGCCTGTGTTATTATATACTATATATGTAAACCGGAACGTCTTTTTGAGGAGTTAATCGCATGAAACCTGTTGTTGCCGTATTGTTTGGCGGCGTCTCGAGCGAGCACGAGATCTCTCTGCTCTCGGCCGCGTCTATTCTGAAGAACTTTCCCTTTGACCGGTATGAGCCCGTACTGATCGGCATTACCAAAGAGGGCCGCTGGCTCTACTATACCGGCGAGGCGGACGCGCTGCCCGAAGGCCGCTGGGAGGCCGGCCCCTGCATGCCGGCTTTCATCACGCCCGACAGAGGGGTGCACGGCTTTTTGTATCAAACGCCCGGGGGCTGGGCACAAAAGCGGCTGGACGCCGTCTTTCCGGTGCTGCACGGCAAAAATGGAGAGGACGGCACCATCCAGGGCCTTTTAGAACTGGCCAATATCCCCTATGTGGGCTGCGGCGTATTGGGCAGCGCCGTCTGTATGGATAAGGCGGTCGCCAACCAGCTGATGGAGCAAAACGGCATCCCGCGCTGTGAATGGGCCCATATCACCCGGGCGGATCTCGCCGGTCTCGCGGACATCCTGCCGAAACTTGAGCAAAAACTGGGCTATCCCATCTTTGTAAAACCCGCCAACGCGGGCAGCAGCGTGGGCATCAGCAAAGCCGTTGACCGGCCCGCCCTTGAAAAAGCGGTTGCGCTTGCTTTTCAGCATGACGACCGGGTCGTATTTGAACGCTTTGTCGACGGCCAGGAGGTAGAATGCGCCGTTATCGGCGGCGACGCGGCGGAGGCCTCGCTGCCGGGAGAGATCCTCTCCAGCGCCGACTTTTATGATTATGAGGATAAATACCTCTCCGGCTCCAGCACCACCGCCATCCCCGCCAGGCTGCCGCCTGAAAAACTTGAAGAGGTGCGCGCGCTGGCGGTAAAGGCCTATCGCGCCCTATGCTGCCGGGGCCTCTCCCGGGTCGATTTTTTTGTTGAACGCGCCACCGGCAGGGTCCTTCTCAACGAGATCAACACCCTGCCCGGCTTCACCTCCATCAGCATGTATCCCAAGCTGATGACCCAGGCCGGGCGCTCTTATCAGGGGCTGATCGCCGAACTGATCGGCCTTGCCCTGGGGGAGGAAGCCGCGTCATGAAGCATGCCCCTATCGGCGTATTTGATTCCGGCGTGGGCGGCCTTACGGCGGTGAAAGAACTTCACCGCCTGCTGCCGGGTGAGGACATCGTCTATTTTGGCGACACCGCCCGGGTGCCCTATGGCAGCCGCAGCGGTGAGACGATTTTGCGCTACGCGAAAGAGGACGTCGCCTTTCTTTTATCCAAAGACGTCAAGCTGATTTTGGTGGCCTGCGGCACCGTCAGTTCCCTCCTGCCCCCGGCGTATGCGGCCTCGCTGCCGGTACCCTGTTTCGGCGTGGTGGAAAGCACGGCGGCAGCAGCAGCCGCCGCCACAAAAAACGGACGCATCGGGGTCATCGGCACCGCCGCCACCATCAAAAGCGGCAGCTATGTCGAGGCTATCTCCAAGCTGCGCCCCGATATACAGCTTTATAAGCAAAGCTGTCCGCTGTTCGTCCCGTTGGTAGAAAACGGGCGCGTCTCTAAAGACGACCCGGTGACCGCCGCCGTCGCGCGGGAGTATCTGGCCCCTCTGCAAAAGGCGCAGGTAGACACCCTCATCCTGGGCTGCACCCATTATCCCATCATCGCGCCTGTCATCGCCTCGGTGATGGGCCCAAAGGTCACGCTGGTAGATTCCGGGCGCGAGGGCGCCAAGGCCGCCGCAAAAGCCCTGCAGCAGCGGGGCCTTCTCTCGGGCGGCGCGGGCGGTGCGGTACGGTATTATGTCAGCGACAGCACCGAAGGCTTTGATGAATTGGCCCATATTTTTTTGGATGATTACCGGCGGGGCACAGCGGTACAGGCCCCGTGGGACCGGCTGTAACATTACGCGTCATCGCGGATCAAATAAAGGAAGAAAAATGATGAAAGAAGATTATCTCATACGCATTGAGGGCCGTCAGGAACAGGACGGCGAAGAAAACGCCATCTCTTTGGTGACACGGGGCAGCTTTGTACAAAAGGGCGCCAACTATTACATCACTTATAAAGAGACGGAGGCCACCGGCTTTATCGGGTGCACCACCACCGTAAAGATAGAGGGGGAAGACCGGGTCACCATGCTGCGCCACGGCCCCGCCCCCAGCCAGCTCGTCATTGAAAAGGGCCGCCGCAACGTCTGCCTGTATGAGACGGGCCACGGCTCGCTCTCACTTGGTATCTCGGCCGACGGCATCAAAGCCCGGCTCGGCAGCGGGGGCGGCGAAGTGGAGTTTTGTTATCTTTTGGATATGAACGCCGCGTGTTTTTCTAAAAACACCGTAAAAATCACCGTCAGGGAGGGATAGACCATTGAATCACACTTATTTTGACCCGGTGGCCGACGCAAAAAACAGCGCCCGGGCCTTGATCACCGCCGCAGTGGAAGCTGCGCAGCACGTGGACGAGCTGCCCCAGGCAGAGATACCCGCGTTTACCATTGAAATACCCGCCGACACCAAAAACGGCGATCTTGCCGCCAATATCGCGCTGGTGGGCGCCAAAGCTTTCCGCTTGCCCCCGCGCAGAATCGCTGAGGTCATCGCGTCCCGTCTTGACCTGTCCAAAAGCCTGTTTGAGCGCGCCGAAGTTGCCGGGCCGGGCTTTCTCAACCTGTTTCTCTCGCCTGCCTATTTCGGCGGCGTGATAAAGGGCGCGCTGGCCGCAGGCGAAAGTTATGGCCGGACAGGCCTTGGCGAAGGAAAAAAGGTCATGGTGGAATTTGTCTCGGCCAACCCCACCGGCCCCATGCACCTTGGCAACGCCAGGGGCGGCGCTTTGGGCGATTGTCTGGCCGCCTGTCTTGACTGGGCGGGCTATACGGTCAGCCGTGAATTTTACATCAACGACGCGGGCAATCAAATAGAGAAGTTTGGTAAAAGCCTGTCCGCCCGTTATCTGCAGCATTTTAAAGGCGAAGACGCGGTGTCCTTCCCCCCCGACGGCTATCAGGGCGAAGATATTAAGCTCCACGCCCAAAATTTTGCCGCCCTTTACGGCGACAAATATCTCAGCGCCGATGAAGAGACCCGCAAAAAAGCGCTGGTGGACTATGCCCTGCCCCTCAATATCCAGGCCATGAAAGACGCTATGGAAAAATACCGTATCCATTACGACGAATGGTTCTGTGAGAGCGCCCTGCACGACAGCGGCGCCGTGCAGGAGGTATTGGACAAGCTGAAGGCGCTGGGCGCCACCTACGAAAAAGATGGGGCGGTGTGGTATAAAGCCGCCGAATACAGCCTGAAATGGGGCGCCAATCAAAAGCCAAAGGGCGCGGGCGAGGATGAAGGCCCCAAAGATGAAGTGCTGATACGCGCCAACGGCGTACCCACCTATTTTGCGGCCGACGTGGCCTATCATTATAATAAGCTGGTCACCCGGGGCTTTGACCTTGCCATTGACGTGTGGGGGGCCGACCACGCGGGCCATGTGCCGCGCATGAAAGGCGCGATGGACGCGGTGGGCCTTTCAGGCAGCCGCCTTGACGTGGTGCTGATGCAGCTGGTAAAGCTGGTAAAGGACGGGCAGGAGGTGCGTATGAGCAAACGCACCGGCAAAGCGGTCTCTCTGGTCGATCTTCTGGACGAAGTGCCTATCGACAGCGCGCGCTTTTTCTTCAACCAGCGCGAGCCGGGGGCGCAGGTATTGTTTGACCTTGACCTGGCCGTGAAAAAAGACAGCGACAACCCTGTGTATTATGTGCAGTACGCCCACGCGCGTATCTGCAGTATGCTGAAAAAGCTGGCTGAAGAGGGCGTCGTCCCCGCCGCGCCCGATACGATAGAGGACGCGCTGCTGGCCCATCCGGCCGAGCGGGAACTCATCCGCCAAATCGCCCGGCTGCCGGGCGAGATCGCCGGTGCCGCCCAGCATTACGACCCTGCCCGCGTCACCCGCTACGCCATCGATCTTGCGACGCTGTTCCATAAATTTTATAACGCCTGCCGCGTCAAGGGCGAAGAAGAATCTCTTTTGCAGGCCCGCCTTGCCCTGTGTATGGCTACCCGCAACGTCCTGCGCAACGTGCTGGACATGCTGAAGATCACCGCGCCCGAAAGCATGTAAACATGAACGCATCCCGCTTTAAAAGCGCGGCGCGGTAACGATTGGCCTTAATTCTTTCCCATCCCCGCTTTATGGCGCGGCAAACGGATGAAAAAGGAACAAGCCCTGTCCCGCTAACAGGTATAAAAACATCAAATCTGTCACAGGCCCTCGGTTATACCGGGGGCCTTATTTTATGCCGCCTTCTATCATTACCATCCACACTCGCCGCGCCGTAAGCCCGCACGGTCATAAAGTACAGTTATTTCCCTTCTCCGCTTTTCTCTCCTTTGTATCCGCCGTACACAGACAAGGCCCGCCTTTTTTGACTCACCTCCTTTGGCAATCCTTTTTTATTGATAGGGAAGCGTGCGCTTCCCATTCCGGCAAAACTTTTTCGTACTTTTGGCAAAAGCCGCCGCGCGGCGGTTAAAGGACGGCGAAAAAAAATTTTTAAAAAAACGGCACAGATCATATGCAGATGTATGCCGTCACCGCTAAAACGGTCAACCGCCCCGTAAAAAAGCGTCCACAGCATTTTAACTCTTCACGCTCACGCGCCTTTTTCTGTCTTTCATGACGGTGATTTTCACAAAAAGACCCTGTGCATTGAATGGTTCTGTCACCTTTTGATCTTTCTTATTTATGATATTTGCAAAGTTTCACACCACAGGGTGAAACTTTACAGGTTATCGCCAAGGGCCCCGCGCCGTCCCTTCAGGCCGTCGCTTTTATTCAGCAAAAGGGCTGGTTTTTGCCTTTCAGAAGGGCTGGTTTCTGCCGGCGGCAGGACGCCGCCTGTCGTCCGCCCTGCCGCCGGCTTTCTTCTCTATAAAACAAGGCGTATACAACGGCTGGCACACGGCCAGTCACGTCAGGGATACCGGGCCCGATTTTTGTACCCGCTTTTGAGGCAAAAGAAACCGGCTGTATAAAAAGATAACAGACAAAGCGCCCGCTGTTTTTAAACGGCAGAGATGCCGGCGGCCGGGCCCCATACTCTCAATAAAAAGCGGTTTTCTCATTGTTTCAGGGCTGTTTGAAAAATCGTAACCCGCATTTCTTTTACAAACAGCAGGGGCGTGCGGCGTTAAAGATACCCGGGATACACTAAGGCTTCCCCACGTCTTTTGTCTTACCGCCACGCCCTATCTGCCAAAATGCAATTTCTCTATTCTCCATCAGGCCTTCACACGTTCACACCTATTTCTGAAATCCTGCCCGGCTGAAAAAGCTGTCAGCGCCGCCGTTTCTCCCGCAGTCTGTCCATCCCTGCCTGAAAGCCACGGTAATGCTATATAACTTTTTCAAAAATACCTTTCATAAAACATCGGCAGGCGGCAAAACCACAAAAAAAGAACACCCTGCGGTGTTCTTTTAAAAGTTTTTATTTTATCTCAGGTTTCAGCCGTTCACAGCAAGAAAGCGTACCGCCTGCCTGTTTTCAAATTCCCCTGCCGCGCGGCCTCAGCCCGGCGGCTCTTCGCCCTTTTTCGGCGGCAAAAAATTCATACCGGGGAAAATATCATGCATCCGCTGGTCGGGATAATGTTCGTCTAAGTATTCTCCAATCGCCGTGGACGGAGGAAAGCCCTTTACCCGCTGTTCCCATCGTCCGACAGCCAGACCGGACATCACGATATTGAACAGCATAAATACAGCAAGCACCCAGGTCAGCGGCCGTCCTATTTTGCTCGGTATCTTTAAAATCACCGATACCAGCCGGGGATAAATATCTTTGACCCAGACAATGGCCAGCATGCCCCACAACAGCGAGAACAGCAGATTGATCCGGCCCTGCAGATTGAAGGGTACGTTGGAGTAATCCCACGACGTCACGCCGAAGCAAACCTCCTGCAGCCACGAGCTGACATACTCTACAGCGCTGCCAATGACAAAGCCGCCCATCAAAATATAGATGTCCCGTTTGCCTTTCAGCCAATTCAGGCTGAGGGCAAGCACCAGCGCCCCACAGCCGTAAACCAGGTTAAAGGGCCCGTATAAAAGGCCGATGCCGCAGATGCGAAACTCCCATCTGGTGATCAGGTTCCATATCGTCTCTATCACGATACCCGCAAAGCTGCCGATGAAAAACACCCAAAACATTTTATAAAAGCCCTGGCCGATGGCAAAATGGTTGTGTCTTTTGGCTTCCGCTTCCAGCTTGTCGATATCCGGTGCTTTGTGCCGCCATTTTTTCATATTTTATAATTCCTTTTCGCTGCGCCGGTTCAAATAACCGGCTCTTCGGGCTGCGGTTCCTGCACCGGCTCCTGTATCGGTACGGTCGGGTCAGCCACATAGGGGTTGCCCTGCTGATGCACGGTATGCGTCAGCAAATAGTCAAACCACTGGGCGTATCCGTCGGGGTTTTTGGCCATGTGCCAGCCGTCGGGGCTGCCCCAGGCCGGGTTCATATGGTCCGTCTCGTCCGCCAGCACTTCATGCAGGTCAAGATAAAAGCACCCGCGTTCCACCGCCATCGCGGCAATTTGGTCGTTCAGCTGGCGTATCCGCTGCGCCGGATATTTTTCTTCCAGTGAAATGCCCACCGGCGTGATCGACTGCACATAGATCAGCGTACCCGGGCAGCGTTCTTTAATAGCATCCAGCACCTGCCCATAATATTTCAGGATGGTTTCATCACTTAGCCCTGCCGCGATGCCGTTCGTCCCCAGCATTAAATAGATCTTGCCCGGGTGGCTGTCATATACGTCGTCGATTGGGCGGGTATAATACTGCTGTCCTTTGTCCAAATTGGGGTTTGGCGCGGTCGCGTTCCACAGGCCGTTTATAAACGTCATGGGGTTGATGCCGCGCATCCACAGGTATTGGGTCGTCTCAGGATATTTTGCTTTGCTGTATATCTCAACCCCCTCGGTAAGGCTGTCGCCCACAAATACCGCGTTGGCAAAATAGCTTACGTCTACCGGGCCGTGTATATTTTCAGGCAGCGCCAGCATTTTTGCGTTGGGCGCCTGTATCACCTGTTCCGTCATCAGCTTTGGCGTGGTGCCTATCTGTGCGGGGATATAAATATTTTTTCTCGTCTCCTCTTCGTCCTCCTGCCCCTCGCTCTCTGATACGCCCTGCGACGAAACGGCGCTGTCCGGCAGGTTTTCATCTTCCCGTTTGTCCAGCACGGCAATAATTTTTACCGCCAAATAGGCCAGCGCGGCCAGCATCAGCAGTATCACTGCAACAGCGGCCACCCGTCTCACCGCCCGGCGGCGCTGCCGGCGTTTAGCCTGCTGGCGAAATTCTTTGTAAGAAGCCATGGGGTCTTTCCCTCCTTCGGGGCTTTATTCTCCGCTCTCCTGCGGCGTTTCAGTACCGGGCGTTTGGGGCAGCGTTACCACGTTGCCGTAAGCAGAGCTTTTGATATAACTGTTGTCGGGGCGGTGCAGGGTGTGCGTGGTCAGATACTGAAACCATGCTTTATAGGCCTCCGGCGTCATATGCCAGCCGTCATAATTCCATTCATCCTTTAAATGGTCGCTCTCGTCAGCCAGTACCGTGTGTACGTCCAGATAACACACGCCTTTGGCGTATGCCATTTTGGCGATCTGCTCATTCAGTAAGGCAATGCGGGCCGCGCCGTATTGTTCCGGGTTTTCCTGCTCTTTTTCAATGCCTACCGGCGTCATCGACTGTATATAGATCAGCATATTGGGCAGCCGCTCCTGCAAAGCGTCGATCAATTGTCCATAATATTTTAAAATGATCTCGTCGCTTTGTCCGCCCGTCAGGCAGTTGGTGCCCAGCATCAGATAAAGCTTTCCGGGGTTGGCCGCCACAATATCTTCAAGCGGAGAGGTATAGATCGTCTCGCCGGTACGCACCTGCGTCTGCCAATCGTAAGGCATAGTCGCGTTCCATGTGCCGGTAAGCATATCCATCGGGGTGATGCCGCGCATCCACAAATATTTTGTGGTATCGGGCAAGCTGTAAAAGTTATGGTAGATATACAGCTCTATTCCCTCGGTCAAACTGTCGCCCACAAACAGCGCGTCGCTGAAATAGCTCGAATCCACCATTCCCATACGGTTTTCAGGCAGCGCAATATTGGCGGCATTCAGCGGGGTGAGCTGCGGGGCTTCTTCACGTTTCAGCGGCCCCGCAGCGGCCTCTCTCTGTACCAGGCCCAGCTGCGTCCCAACCGATACATCCGGCCCAAAGGGTATCTCGGGCTGCGGCGGATTATCGAACACATTCTCAGTGGGGGTAAAATAGGGGTCCTGCACTTTAGGGGGGCTGACCGCGTCAAAAATAGCGGTGATCAGCCATGCAATCAGCACGATCATACCCGCGGCCACCACCAACAGGCAAAAACGCATAAATCGCTGCTTTAATTTGCTGCGCCGTCGCGGTTTTCTGGGCTGTGCGCTGCTGTATACCGCCATCTTCGCAGTCCTCCCTTTTTACAAAAGCATATAATGAGATTATTATAACATAATTTCTCTTTCATTCCCATAGTTTTGTAAAAAATAGTCCTGTCACCAAAAGCGCCGGGGCTGCGGCTTCAGGGTTTATTTTTGCTTTTCTGCAACGTACGCTTTTATAAGCCCCCTGCTGTACAGTTATAAAGGCCCACTAAGGTGATGGCCTGCGTAAGCCCTCCTGGGCCTTTTACCGGCAGGCGTCTCAAGATACACCATATGATCTTTCCTCTGCATCCTGCATCCCGCCGCCCGAACACAGGCAATTGCCTGCTCCATCAATACTTTTACTCATGCACCAGTCCGTATATTAAAAGTTCGCTTCGCTCAATTCTTGAAGCGAAAGCTTTTCATGGGGTGCCTCCACCGGTACAGCCGGTGGTTTCCCCTAGTCAATAAAAAACAGTCTGCTGGCCAAAAGCGCCGTGGCTAAAGTTACGAGGCTTCATTTATGCCGGCGCGCTGTGTAAAGCCTTGCCCCCCGTTACGCCATCAAACAACCCCTAAACAAAACGCCGGGGCCAAAGCCCAAGGGGTTTATTGAATTTGTAAACCACTGCCGTTGGAGATACTGCGTAAAAACTTTTGCTTCAAGCATCAAGCAAAGCGAGTTGACAAATAGCGATTTTCCGCTTTTAAGAAATCTCAGGCAG